>JAIRKN010000229.1 GCA_031260095.1 Tannerella sp.
TTTGCGATAACAATAGAAAATAATTGGTTTATCATTCGTTTTTACTTACTGATAATTAATTAAACAAGCTAAAATGGACGATAAATATTCAGCAATTACACGATTTTTATTATGAAACATGTATTTTTTATTATAGTTATGATCTTTGGAGTTTTTGTGGTAAAAGCACAGGATATTTCATGCCGCTACGGATTCAGTTATGAAATAAGTAATGATCCCCACTGGGGGAAAAATAAACCGGTTATAACCAGTGTGTATCCTAATTCTCCGGCAGAACGGGCGGGTATAAAACCTTATGATATCCTTTTGGCTGTCGAAGGAGTGCCTGTTACCGAAAAGGTATTGGATGATATCTATCTTTTTCTGAATCCAGAAGGAAAAGAAATCGTCGAACTGACAATCAAAAACGTTATGAACGACGAATGTAAAATAAAAATAAAAAAAGAATGTAAGAGTACACATTCGATCTCCGAAGAACAATTAGCGACGGCATTTGCTATGTATGCGACGGAATTTACGCACGAACGCTTGTTTTCATGTCCGTTCGTTACGACTCAGACTGAGGATGAAATTGATTTTTCCGTATTCAAATCATTTGATTTCTTCGGGGGAAGCGGTGAGCAGCCGGAATTGGCAAAAAAGATCAACGATCTCATCAAAAAAGAATTAATGAACAGGCGTTTGAGATATGATCCGGTAAACCCTGACCTGACGATTCAGATTTATTATTCATTTAACAAAAATCCTAATTATAAACCCAAAGCAGCCAAGAGGACAAATAAAGATAATAAACCGGAAGAGGGTGACAACTATGTATACCGCTATGACATAACACGCGACCGCATGACCCGATTTCCGTTCTTGCCGCCCAATACTATAGAAACAGAAGCCGAATATATATTGAAACTTGGATTCCGTATGGAAGACAAGAAGTTGCAGAAAGGGCGCATCATCTGGGAATGTGAAGCAAACGAGTTTATGAACGAATCCTATTCGCTTGAAAATTTTGCATTCGTGCATATCCCCCTCATGTGTATGCAGTTTCCTTACATGAAATACGGACGTAACGTGCAGTTCCGCCTCTCAAAAAAGAAGTACAACTATACCGGCGTTCATTACAGCATCGACAATATTTCCGAGATCGCTTCCATTGATCCGCATTCGCCGGCAGCCCAAGCGGGGATACTGCCCTATGATAAAGTCGACGCCATAGCCGACAAACGAATGGACAAGACGTCCCGGCAGTTTACGTCTGCATATCGTCACTTTCTTGTCAGCACTTTAAATCTGCGCGACGAGAGTACCCGGTTTGTCGATGCAAACGGTTTCCCGGATTGTATGTACTGGGACAAACTTAAATATCCCCAGGTTGTCAAGGTATTTAATAACAAGCGACATCTGACGGTTTTCTCCTATCTGTTCCAGTATGCCCCTTTTATTAACCCGGCGGGAAACAATACCTGCTCTTTCAAACTCAGGCGCGGAAAAGAAAAACTGGAATTTATCCTGCGGCCTGAAATACGCACCGCAAACACAATTGTCGTGGAATAATTTTATATGAATATAATATATCCGGGTAATTTCGAGCAAAAGACAGGTTTCGACAAAATAAGGCAGTTCGTCAGCAACAAGTGCCTCAGTACGCTGGGAAAAGAACGGGTTGATCATATTCATTTCTCTTCGGATATACACTTCATCAGGGAAAAACTGGATCAAACCCACGAATTTGTACAGATCATACGGGAAGAGGATCCTTTTCCGGCTGATTATTTCATCGACGTACGTTATTCCCTCAGCCGTATCAGGCCGGAAGGCGCTTTTCTGGAAGAAAAAGAGCTTTTTGACTTGAAGCGGTCGCTTCAGACGATCTACGATATTGTGCGTTTTTTCAATCGTCCCACGGAAAACGATGAGATCAAATATCCGGCGCTTACGGAATTAGCCGGCGATATTCCCGTCTTTCCCCATTTAATTTCCCAAATAGACGGTATACTGGATAAATACGGCAGGATGAAGGAGAATGCTTCACCGGAACTGATGCGTATCCGCAGAGAAATGACCTTGAGTATGGGAAGTATATCGCGCCATTTGCAATCCATATTGAAGTCTGCACAGTCGGAAGGTTTTGTAGATAAAGACGTGGCGCCGGCGATGCGCGACGGAAGATTGGTTATACCCGTGGCGCCGGCCTTCAAACGCAGGATAAAAGGGATTGTACATGACGAATCGGCAAGTGGGAAAACCCTGTTTATCGAACCGGAAGCGGTCGTCGAGGCGAACAACCGTATACGTGAGCTTGAAAGCGAAGAAAAACGCGAAATCGTACGTATCCTGACAACATTTACGGATATGATACGGCCTGCCGTTCCCGACATTCTACGGGCATTTATCTTTCTTGCCGAAATTGATTTCATCCGCGCAAAAGCCCTTTTTTCTATCGAGATCAACGGAATAAAACCGGTCGTAAAGGATAAGCCCGTGGTGGAATGGACCAATGCCGTTCATCCGTTGTTGTATCTTTCCCTGAAAAAGCAGAAGAAAAAAGTGGTACCTCTGGATATTGAATTATATGACAATAAAAGGCTGCTTATTATTTCCGGGCCTAATGCGGGAGGAAAATCCGTATGCCTCAAAACGGTTGGACTGTTGCAGTACATGTTGCAATGCGGGCTTTTGATTCCTGTTGATGAAAATTCCCGCACCGGTATTTTTGAACATCTCCTGATTGATATAGGCGACGAACAAAGTATTGAGAACGATCTGAGCACATACAGTTCGCATCTGACCAATATGAAATTTTTCGTGAGGAACTGCAACGAACATTCCCTGCTTCTTATTGATGAGTTCGGAAGCGGTACGGAGCCGACGATCGGAGGAGCGCTGGCAGAAGCGTTGCTTGATCGCCTCAATCGTAACGGAAGTTTCGGGGTCGTTACGACGCACTACCGGAATCTCAAACAATATGCGGAATCTCATGACGGCGTCGTGAACGGCGCGATGCTATACGACAGACATTTGATGCAACCGCTCTTCAAACTGTCTATCGGACGTCCCGGCAGTTCTTTTGCCATAGAAATAGCATGCAAGACCGGTCTTCCTGAGGATGTCATTGCCAAAGCATCCGAGAAAGTAGGCAGTGATTATATTGATATGGATAAGTATCTTCAGGATATTGTACGGGACAAACGTTACTGGGAAAGTAAACGCCTGAATATACGCCGGCAGGAAAAGAAACTGGAGGATATGATCGCCCGCTATGAAAACGATCTGGCCGAAGTCAACCGCCAACGGAAAGAAATCGTACGGTCGGCCAAGACGGAAGCGCAACAGATCCTGTCGGAAGCCAATGCGAAAATAGAAAACACCATACGGGAAATAAAAGAAGCACAGGCAGAGAAAGAACGTACCAAATCAGTCCGCCAGGAGTTGGCGGCATTTAAAACGACGCTACATGAAACGAAAGAAGACGATGAACATATCGCACGCAAAATGGAGAATCTCCACAAACGCCAGGAACGAAAGAAACAAAATAAAAAGGCAGATATAACCAAAGAAAGCAGTAAAAATCCTCCTTTTACGGATGAAATTGAAAAAGGAGACGCTGTGCGGATCAAAGGACAGACGGCAATGGGTACGGTGATTGATGTACGGAACAAACAGGCGACGGTGGCATTCGGTATGATAAAAAGTACGGTAAAATCAGACAGGTTAGAAAAGGTGATCCGTAACCAACTCGAAAAAGAAGCAAAGAAAAGTACGTTCGTCAGCCTGCAAACCGCCGATGCCATTTATGAGAAAAAACTGAACTTCAAACAGGAAATAGACGTCCGTGGAATGCGTGGCGACGAAGCACTACAAACCGTAACCTACTTTATTGATGATGCCATACTCGCCAATGAATCGCCCGTAAGAATACTTCACGGTACGGGGAACGGCATCCTGCGTCAACTGATCCGCGATTACCTTTCGACCCTCCCCGGCATCAAACACTACCGGGACGAACACGTTCAGTTCGGCGGAGCAGGCATAACCGTCGTAGAACTTGAATAACTCAAGGAAAACGAATAGCTCCCGGAGAAAAGGCGTAACTCATTCCCTTTTGATTCCTCCCCATTCAGGGCATATCCGGAATTTTCCGGCAAGATCACCGTGGCTTCACTACCGGCAGGTATGACGATATCCAAATATACGGTCGTACCGTCAACTTCCCAGTTCACCCGAACCGTTCCGTAGGGCGTTTCTTTGGATATATTCGCCCATGTCATGCCTTCGGGTATTTGCGGGGAAATATAAAAATGCCGGTAGCCGGGAGCGTTTACGTCCGGATAAATACCGCCGATCGCTTCATAAAACCAACTGCCTACGCCGTTGTAGCAGTTATGTATGCGGCTACGTTCCCCATTCCAATGTTCCCAGGTTGTGGTCGCACCGTTATCAATCATATACAGATACCCTGGATAATCCCGCTTTTTCAACATGGAATACATCAGGTTTGCCTTCCTGTTCTTGACCATCCATTCCGTAACGACAGGCACTCCGACAAGTCCCGTACTAAGATGTCCGTTCCGGTTTTCGGTTTCTTTTTCAAACTGCTTTTCAACCGCTTTCATCAGCGGCTCCGGCGTCGCCCCGGCAAGCATCGGATAGGCCAGATCAATTTGCGTACCGGTTCCGTACGTTTGATTCTCTTCTTTATAAAAAACCCGGTGGATTAAAAGATTAAGATGATCCCTCTCCGCCTTATACTTCTGTTTGTCGTCCGCACGATCAAGTATGCCGGCGATTTTTGACATATAGTCATAGCATACGCTGATACAACAATTATTGACCAGATCCACCGACCGCTCATCCGTCTGGTCAATCCCCACAGGTGTGGCCCAATCACCCAGATACCAGGCACGGTATTCTTCGTCCGGCCATTTCTTTAGTAATCCGTCCACCTTATGCATTTCTACAAATTCCAACCAGTGTTGAAACATCGGATAATATTTCCGAATCAGCCGGCTGTCGCCGTAATTAACATACGTGCGCCACGATCCTGCAATGACAAACGCACACCAGTACGGTCCTCCTCCACATGCAATAGGAGCCGGTGCGGTATGCGGCAGGCTTCCTTCCGGTCGGATACAGTCATTCCATGCCTGCATCCAGTTATAATACACAGGAGAAACATCATACATCGTTTGAATCGTCTGTGTAGACGCATGACCGTCACCCCCGTATCCCATACGTTCCAGGTGGGGACAATCTACCATATACCCACCCAGCGTAAGGCATTGAAACGTATACTGTATCATATCGTGTAT
>JAIRKN010000265.1 GCA_031260095.1 Tannerella sp.
GATCTGGGACAGGGCGACGACTATGTCTATCATGGCAAAACGCATTTCAAAGGATTGCACACCCATGACGAGCTCCGGCTCTCCGAAGCGCAACGCAGGGTATTCGGCGGGCAGGAAGCGGGCGACGTCTATCCGGAATACTACATTTTGAAAATAAACCTTTTCAACGACGTGGCGAAAGACACGCTGGACGAATGGATTTATTTCCTGAAGCATAACCGCATCCGGGACGAGTTCACGGCAAAGGGGCTGGACAAGGCTCGCGACCTTCTGGAGTATAACAGGCTTACTCCCGAAGAACGGGCAGAATACGACTACCTGCAGGATGTCCGTAGCCATAATCTGAGTATGATGGCGTCCACAAAACTTGTTGCTCAACTGGAAGTAGAGAAGAAATTTGAGCCGATCATCGCCGAAAAAAATGCTGCCCTTGCCGAAAAAAATGCTGCCCTTGCCGAAAAAGATGCTGCCCTTGCCGAAAAAGATGCCGCCCTTGCTGAAAAAGATGCCGCCCTTGCCCGCGCTCTTGCGGAACTGGATGCATTAAAAAAACAACCCCAAACATAATAGGATTTAATTTTAATTAGACGAACATGGGAACAATTGGATCTCTTTTGAGGACGGCGGTATTTATGCCGCGTATCTGTTGCAATATTGCATTATTATCGTTGTTTTGTACCGCTTTGCCGGCAGTAGAAAACAAACCGTATGGTTTATTGACGGATCTGGTTGAGCATACGGATTGTACATGGCAAAACGGATATGTTTCGAATGTACCGGTATGGCAGACGGAAGATGCTATAGAATCTCTTCAATATGTTGAAATCGGATCGGCTTATCCTTCGTTCAGCTGGATAGTTCCTGGTGGAGAAAATGGCGCTTATCAGCTTTCTTACCGGATTATTCTTACGGATAATATGGAAGATGCCGATTCCGGGAATGGGAACATCTGGGATAGCGGAATGGTGGAGAGTCGTAGATCTACTTCCATATTATATGGAGGGAACGCCCTGTCGGCAAGGAAAAATTATTTCTGGCGGGTAAAGACGGTTACCGGTACAGGCGGAGAAAGTGAATGGTCAGATGTAAAAACTTTCCGCACATCCGATAAACTGTCGGAATATGCCGCCAGTCATTATCCGCAGGTAAAATCGCTGGAGCATCCTGTTCAGATAAAGGCTGTTGGTGCATCGGCGATGCTTGTGGATTTCGGAAAAGACGCCTTCGGGCAACCGGTTCTGACGCTGACGTCGGATTCGGGTAAAGACAGCGTCACCGTTCATCTGGGGGAATGTCTGTCGGACGGGAGGGTGGATAGAAATCCCGCAGGCACCATACGCTATCACCGTTATGTGCTCGGACTGATGAAAGGAACGCATACGTACCGTATAAAAATAGCGAGAGACAGGCGTAATACCGGACGTGCGGCTATTTTAATCCCGAATTATATCGGAGAAGTACTGCCTTTCCGATATTGCGAAATAGAAGGTTACGAAAAGTCGCTGACAACCGCCGATGTAGTGCGGGAAACGGCTCATTATCCCTTCGATGAGTCGGCTTCTTTTTTCGAATGCAGTAATGATACGCTCAATCAAATATGGGAACTGTGTAAATATTCGGTGAAAGCGACTTCGTTCCTGGGCGTTTATGTCGACGGCGACCGCGAACGGATACCTTACGAAGCGGATGCCTTGATTAATCAGCTTTGCCACTATGGGGTAGACCGGGAATATTCTATGGCGCGGCGTTCGCATGAATACTTGCTTGAATATCCCACGTGGCCCACGGAATGGATCTTGCAGGCGGTAATGATTGCATGGTATGATTACTTGTATACCGGCGACAACCGTTCGTTGAAAGCAAATTATGATATCCTGAAAAACAGGACGCTGTTACAACTCAGGGAAAAAAACGGTTTGATAAGCGCTACAACGGGGCTTCAGACGCCGGAATTTTCAAATTCGATCCGTTTTTCCGGAAACATCCGGGATATAGTAGACTGGCCGCATACGGGTATTCTTGGCTTAAACAAGCTGGAAGGCGGCGAGGCCGACGGTTTTGTCTTTACCGATTATAATGCCGTGACGAACGCTTATCACTACGAAGCGTTGCAACTTATGGCCAAAATCGCGGCGGCGCTGAACCGGAAAGATGAGGAGGCATATTTTACGGCGGAAGCCGGCCGTTTCCTTTCCCGTTTTAATAAAACGTTTTTTAATCGCCGGAAAGGTTATTATGTGGATGGCGACACAACCGATCATTCGTCATTACATGCAAACATGTTTCCTGTCGCGTTCGGGATGGCGCCTTCCGGCAAGATGAAAAACATCCTGGAGTTCATACACAGCCGTAAGATGGCATGTAGCGTTTATGGATCACAGTTCCTGATGGAAGCTTTGTATGAAGCCTCGGATGCGGAATATGCGCTTCACATGTTGACAAAAACGGACGACCGGAGCTGGTACAATATGATACGTGCAGGTTCTACGATATCGCTGGAAGCATGGGATAATAAGTATAAACCGAATCAGGATTGGAATCATGCATGGGGAGCTGCTCCTGCCAACATCATTCCACGAAAACTGATGGGTGTGGAGCCGTTACTGCCGGGATTCGATAAAGTACGTATCCAACCGCAGTTGGCATCCCTCTCTCACGCAAAGGCGGCGATCCCCACAATAAAAGGAGAGATACGCCTGGAGATTGAAAATAAAGACGGAGAATATCGTATGCTACTGACAACGCCGGCGAATATGGAGAGTGAAGTTTATCTCCC
>JAIRKN010000009.1 GCA_031260095.1 Tannerella sp.
CCGTCATCATCATTGGTTATATTCAAGCGTTTGTGTTTTTTATAGTAACAAAATCTATACCCTTCAAAATTAAATTCAAAGTTTTGTTTTGTTTCGGCAGTGGCAGTCTTAATGTTTAATTCTGGTTTTTCTTCGCCTCTGGCAACATAGTTTGATTCTTGCTGAATGATAAATTTATAAAGATTTGTCCAATCATTAAATTCAATAAATTCATCCAGCGGCTTATTTTCGATATTATACGCTTGCCTTTTATTCCGAGCTTCCTGCAATCTTTCACTAGCCCACTTTTCACCACCGTTATTAATTTTTACCTGTAGTTCCTTCGCGTTGATCCATCTTTCCTCGCATAGTATCACTTTCTCTTGATTGCCCTGAAAATGATTAACCGCATATTCATAGAATTTAAGAACATCTATTCTTCTTCCGGCTTTTTCTATTGCGGTTCCCGCGTCGAATATCATAGATGACGGAACATCGTTAAATTTGTTTATAATTTCCTTTTTCAAATAATCAGAAACGCTTCTTTGAACAGAAGGCTGCTGTTCGGGAAGACTTTTTGTCCTTGCTATCGCCGCCGCGATGTAAACCGCATTTATTTCATTACTTTTTGCATCCGAAATAATATTTAATATTTGCGTCCAGTTTTCACCGGCAATTTGGGCTATTTTATGGCAGACTGTTAATATTTTTTTATCCTGACTGGAAATATAACTCTCACATTCTTTTAACGTGGAATTAAAGTATTCAGATTTGGTGAAATTGACGATATGCTTGAACGCGTCTTCGGAACGTTTCGTTATAAAAAGAGCCTTGACCGCGATCACTAAATCCTCTCCGGTTAATTCTCCCTTAAAATCAAGGAATTGACCCGCGATCTTTTCATATTCTTTCAATTCGTACAAGAATTTTATATTCTCTGGAAAATCCTTTATCCGCATTGAGGCGAATTTATAGTTTTTCTCGTTACGGTTAGGGGATTTTTCCCAATAATCGACCGCCATTTTATATTCTTTTAATTCAAAGGCCATCTCGGCCAGACATTCGGCGGAAATATCCGCAATCCCGTTTTCGCAAGCGGATATAAGAATCTCCAAAAAGTTTTTGCTGGAAAATCCTTTTTTTATTACAAGCTCAACAATCTTGTTTATGGAATTATTTAGTGATTCATAAAATAAATTAACGGGATACCAATCTTCATTAATCAATCGCTTTTCTACATCATCTTTTCTTAATTTTGATATAAAATCAAGGCACCAAGAAATCGTTGACTGGTTAACATCTATAATAACGGAAGCGAAAATGTAATAGAAAGTTTGCTTATATTCTTCATTCGCAATTTCAATAATTTTCTTGAACCCGGTAACATCATCAGGATTAAATTTATTTCCAAGCCAATATGAATTAATGGCAAAGTCAATCCAGCCGCCTTTGCTAAATTCATCACCGGCGGCGATGTAATTATTGTTAATGATATTTGCGACACCCTCGCATTTTGCGGCTAATTGTTTGTTGTCACGCTTCATATAATTAAGGGCGGCTTGACGGAGAATGAACGCGCTTTTTGTGGCAAGACCTTGTTCCATGAACGATTTGGCAATATCCTCCGTGTTTATTTGTTCGTCATCAGAAAAATCCTTTTCGGTTCCTTCAAAATAGGAAGCCAAATTATCAACCGACCAATTTTCCTTGCTTTTGTTTATATCTGACAAATAAGTATGGATTAACTGATCGTTTTTCGTTACCTGCCACAATTTGTTAATGCCATCATCGTCATCGACAATATACAGCTTTTTTTTGGCCCTGCTTATGGCAACATACGTCTTATTTATATGATATTCCAGCGGAAGACGCTGGGCGGCATCTTCATTTTCCATCGGGTTTAACAATCTGTCTATCCCCGGCTGACCGCCAAATTTCCATGCGACCACCCTGTTAAATTCAAGCCCTTTTGACAGGTTCGCGCTTAACACCGGTATGTCGGGCGTGTCATTGCTCATCTTTATATTTTCGCGCAGATCAGGATCATTTCTTATCCACGCGGGTTCTTCTTCCTCATTACAAGGGATAATAAAAACGGTATCGTTTTTTTGCCTGATTCCCTGCCAGAAAGCCGCCGAGTTCGGTTCAAATCGGACCACAGTGGCGCTGTTTTCATCGTTTTCCCATGGTTTTTGCGGTAACAGGCCGGATATGCCAAACCTTTGAGCCCGAAAAAGCTGTAACATGTTGCAAAAATTGACAATTGGCGGAGAAGAACGATAGTTGTTCTTTAGTTCCCGAAAATTGAGCGGTATTTTTGTATTGTCAGGATAGACAGAGAGAAAAAATTTCTCACTAAACAAAGCGGTAAGGGCATCCCAGCGGAATCCTGACGGGTTAAGGGTTTGTAGCTCATCGCCCGCGAAAGCAAAAGGTATTTTTGAAACGAATGTTGGAGACGGTATATCCCGGTCAGAAAAAATAGAAAGACGACAAATCACTTCCATTTCTATACGGGTAAAATCCTGCGCTTCATCACAGAATATTCCTGAAAACTCAGGTTTCGCCAAATTCGATTCGATGATAAACCTTACTAAATCTTGGTCATCCCACCTGTTTTTTTCTTTCTTGTCGTTACAATACCATTTCCAGACAACATCATACACTTTCGTATAGGTTTCTTTGCTTACTGTTTTCTGGTCTTTCTCAAGCAGATCGTATTCATCCGGCTCAAGATAATCGTCCTGATTAATCCCTTCGATGTAGGTGCGAATAATATGCCAGCTTACATCCGGCGGGTATTCTTTTATTGCCGTTTTGTCGGTCTTAAATTTTTCGTTCCATAAAGCTGTAAAAACCGAATAGCTTACATAATTATGAGGCAAATATTTATCTTTTTCGTTCACGAGAGACAGGAGATAGTTTCTCAATTCTTTGAATGATGAATTTAACCTTTGATCAAAATCGTCAACTTTTTTATCAGGTTCAACAAAATTACTGTTTGTTTTAAACAGTCCGCTCACGGAATTGTGTGCCTGTTTTAACAATTCTTTGTTATAGGTAAAATAGACTGGAGGCGGTACCGATTCATGGTAAGACAAATACCGGGAAAAATATTCCGCAAATAAATACTGAAGAATAGTCGACTTTCCGCTTCCGGCCCTGCCGTTTATAAAAAGAGGAAAGGCATAGTCTTTAGAAATGGATGTTAAAACTTCTATCTCTTCACCAGAGAGGGTAAGATTACTTTGCGCGTCTTTTTCAATGTCATACCACAATTCTTCATCAAGAATCAAATATTGAGGATAAGCCCTTCTCGCCAATTTTGAAATCTCGCTGTTTTCCCATTCCTTGCCCCAATTCTGAATAATTTCATTCGGATTTGTGTTCTCGTCTTGGGCATTATACAAATCCGCAAGAAATATATGTTTTTCATTCTGAACCTGAAAGCATATTATTTTCAGATTTGGCTGCCCCTCAATTTCAACGCAACGCTTTTCCGGATACTTTCCGTCTAGTAAATGTTCGATAGTATCATGTATTCTGTTTTTTTGATCTGCAAAAGGTTTCTGATTGATTGCGGCAATCCATTTTTTTGATTCGTATATCAATGATTCGTTTTTAAGGCTGTAATCGGAATTTGAACTGTATACGAAAGCCTTTTCCTCCTCCGAAAGAGACTTTTTCTTTTCAGGCGGGTTTGACTCTATCCTTTCGGACACGAATTGTTTAATCGTTTCGGTATTAACTCTGCGAAGATATTTTTCACCGTTTTTCTGAGCATTATCACTAAAACTTTCATAATCCTTGGTGCCTCTTATCAAAACGCCCAAAAGTTTCATTACGGCATAGTCATGATCATCAACCTTTACTATCTCTTGTGCCGCTATAAGGCGGCCCTGAAAAGACCCAAATTTTTTCTTTACAAAGAGAGAGGCGGGAAACGGTTGAAACATAGCAATGCTTTGTTTTTTTTCAATGTCTCCTTCAAGACTTTCAAGCGCCGAAACAAAATTATGTGTTTCAGCTTCTTCCTTGCATTTCTTGGTGGTATAAACGATGAACTCCATAATTATTTTTTCTCCTTCTCTAAAATATTCTACCTTAAAAATGAAGCTATGTCAATACACCTTGCTTATGGCTATCCTGCCTACCGTTTGTAGCTGGCAAGGTCGTCGCGGAGGAGGGCGGTGAAGGCTTCCTCGGCGGTGGGCGAGACGACAAAATCGCCGCCCGTGCGGTTTTTCACGCGGAGCAGGGACGGGCCCATCGCGTCCCAGCGGCCCGACCTCCTTCCAGAGCTCGCCCGACACGACGACGGGGGGCTTGCATTTGAGGCTGCCGATCGCGTCCATCTCTTCGCGGATGATCGCCTCCAGTTTGCGGAACGAGCGGAGGCCCATTGGCAGGTAGGCGAACAGGCCGTTGGCGAGCTTGCGGACGAGGGCGGCGCGGAGCATGAGGCGGTGGCTTGCGAT
>JAIRKN010000084.1 GCA_031260095.1 Tannerella sp.
TGCGGAGCCTTCTGCGGAACCGTTTCAATTAGATACAATCGAACGGGCGTTGATTTGTCAAGATTGTAAAATCGTATTATCCGAGGAGACATTCCGGTTATTTGAATATATATGGAATAAAGATTCTCATTATGCATCCTACAATGATATCTCCGATTATTTGTATGGAAATGTGGAGATCAAAATAGGGAAAAGCCGTATATCGCAAAACGTTAAACAACTGCGTGACCGTTTGAAAGACTTGCAAACCGTAGAAATCGAAAACGTATCGGGTAAAGGCTACCGGATTATACTGAAATGAATCACTGAACTGTTTTAAACCAAACGAGCGGTTCGTCACTGTTTACATCCGTGGCAAAAATGATGTGCGCCTGTTCGTCCACATAAATACCGCTGACGGAATGATCCAGCGTATACTTTCGTACCGGATTGCCTGCCGGATCAAAGACATAAATAAATCGCCCGCCGTTTTCCGGTCTTTCTCCTCGTTGGTGGGCCTGTTGTATTTCCTTGAATGTCCGGCCGTGGAAAATGGTATAGATATAGTTATCCGTGATTTGAACATCGCCAAATCCCTTAATACCTGTCGGCACGCCTTCCCCTTCGACGGCGCGGAATTCCGGTTCCCTGTGCGGACCGTAAATGACGGTGTGCACAGTGTCGTTCAAGTGATAAAGTTCCAGTACTTCGCCAAACTGCGTAGCCATAACTAACAGGTCGCGTCGGGGATGATAGTCCAGAAAACTGCGCCATGCTTGTGCAAGGGCGATTGGCGCCGATTTGCCGGCATCTTTTCCGGCGGGGATATTTCCGCCTGCGCGAACGGGTTTACCGCTGAAATCGGCCAGATGATAGCGATACTCGCCTGAATAGTCTGGAAGGATGAATCCTGTTTCCGTCACATAAAAATCAAGCGAACGGATGAGCGACTTATCCAGTGAAATTGTTTCCACGCGCCGGGCGGTGCGTTCGCCGGGAAAAATATGCCAGCGCGAGATTTCCATCTTATTGGCATCCAGCGCCCAAAGCGAATCAAGAGACAGGAAACGGAACCTCTCTGCCGAAAGCATTTCTCCCGGCCCTTCCCCGCGCTGCCCGAATGACGCGATATGTTTCCCTCCCGGACAAGTGAAAGCATGCAGATAATAGTCGGCATTGTGCAAGTCCATCACGACGGCGATACCCTCCCGGACGGCGATACGGAAAGGATAGCGGAACAACACGGTATCCAGCGGTATTTCTTCGCCGTGAAGCGCAATTTCTTCGGGAAAGAAATCATAACTCAAATGTGTGTCCTTGCGGTTGCAAGCGCAAAAAATAATACCGACGAAAAAAATTACTTGTAGATACCATCTTTGTAGAGAAAAAATTTGTTGTATATGCATTTCGTTCATAAGTTTAACGTGAATTTGATTCAATGATATGCTAAAAAGATACGCACTTCGCGGATCATGGTCTGCCGCCAGGCGTCATCCAGCATACACTGCGACAACCCGATCACAATCTTATTCTCTTCTTTCAATGAATTACATTGACAAAAAAGAAAGATTCCCCAAGTTAACAGAATAAATCCGAAGTTTTTCATGTTACAACTCATCATGTAAAACACAGTCCGACCCTCTCCAAAAGGAGCAGGCTTTTTCCCGGAAAACTAAACGTTAAACCGGAAGTGCATAATATCACCATCCTGTACCACATATTCTTTCCCTTCCACACTCATCTTCCCGGCCTCTTTTACGGCAGCTTCCGAGCCATAACCGGTATAATCGTCATATTTGATTACTTCGGCCCTGATAAAGCCCTTTTCAAAATCGGTATGGATCACACCCGCACATTGCGGCGCTTTACTACCTTTACGGTACGTCCAGGCACGTACCTCCTGTGGTCCGGCAGTCAGGAATGTTTCCAGATTAAGCAATTTATAGGCTGCTTTTATCAGACGATTTACACCGGATTCCTTAAGCCCGATCTCACGGAGAAACATCTCACGTTCTTCATACGTTTCCAGTTCGGCGATCTCGCTTTCTATCTTAGCTGCAACAACCAGAATCTCCGCCTGTTCGGACGGTACGGTGTCCCGCACTTTATCCACAAACGCATTTCCGGTCACGGCGCTTGCCTCATCCACATTACAGACATATAAGACCGGCTTATTGGTCAAAAGGAACAGTTCACGGGCGATCTTCCGTTCGTCTTTCGTCTCAAACGTAACGGTACGGGCATTTCTACCCTGTTCCAGCGCTTCTTTATATTTTATAAGCGTTTCATAGACCTGTTTAGCCTGTTTATCCCCGCCTGTCTGCGCCTGTTTCTGCACTTTTGAGAGTCGACTCTCCACCGTTTCAAGGTCTTTTATCTGTAATTCCGCATCAATGATCTCTTTATCACGCACAGGATCGACGCTACCGTCCACATGCACCACATTCGGATCGTCGAAACAGCGCAATACATGGATAATCGCATCCGTCTCACGAATATTGGCAAGAAACTTATTCCCCAGACCTTCGCCTTTACTTGCGCCTTTTACGAGGCCGGCTATATCGACTATTTCGACGGTTGCAGGAACAATTTTCTCCGGATGAACAAGTTCCGCAAGTTTATTCAACCGCTCGTCCGGTACCGTAATAACGCCCACATTCGGGTCTATCGTACAAAACGGGAAATTTGCAGACTGCGCTTTCGCATTCGATAAACAGTTGAATAACGTAGACTTCCCGACATTCGGAAGCCCGACAATACCACATTTTAATGCCATATTATTTTTTTTAAGAGGGTGTAAAGATAGTGCAAATCGAATATAATCCCCAAAAGAAAATGTATTTTCTTTGCCGGATTACCGGGAGAGCCTTTTTTATTCGCGATAATAGATGCGTTTTACACGCGGAGAAATAGAGGTCAATATTTCATAAGGGATCGTACCTGTTTTGCCGGCCAGTTCAGTCACTGTCAGTTCATCATTGAATATGATCACGGGATCACCTTCTTTCACATTCGTATCCGTTACATCTATCATACACGCATCCATACAGATATTTCCGACGATAGGGCAACGCCTGCCACCGGCAAGCACTTCTCCTGTCCCATTACCCAGGCGACGATCCGCACCGTCGGCATAGCCGACCGGTATAACGGCTATTTTAGAGTCACGCCGGACAAATGTTTTTCGTCCGTATCCGACGGAATCTCCCGCCGGCACATTCCGTATCTGCAAGATAATCGTCTTAAGCGAACATACATTCTGCAAGCCTTCAGCTTTTCCGGACGCACTCACGCCGTACAATGAAATTCCCAGGCGAACCATATCTTTCTGCATCTCAGGAAACCGTTCTATTCCGGCAGAGTTCAGGATATGTTTCAGCACCGGATATCCCAGTCCTTTTTCAAGGATTGAAGCGGCGGCGGAATACGTCTCAATTTGTTTGTTCGTAAAATCATCCAGTTCCGGCATATCGCTTCCCGCAAGATGCGAGAAGACAGAACGCACGACAAGTCCTCCCTGGGATTTTATCTTCCGGCAAACCTCCGGCATATCTTCCGGTTCGAATCCCTGCCGGTGCATACCCGTATCTATTTTAATATGTACGGGAAACGATGTAACGCCACGGCGCGACGCTTCTTTTATTAATGCGTCGAGCAAGCGGAAACTGTATACTTCCGGCTCCAGCATATAATCAAACAAGAGGTGAAAACTGTTTAACTCCGGGTTCATCACCATGATGGGCATGGATACGCCTTCTTTCCGCAAGTCTTCCCCTTCGTCGGCCACGGCCACGGCAAGATAATCACAACGATGATCCTGCAACGTCCGGGCCAGTTCAAAAGAGCCGACGCCATAGCCGAATGCTTTCACCATACAGACTATTTTCGTTTTGGGATGAAGACGTGAGCGGTAGTAATTAAAGTTATGAATAATCGCATCAAGATTCACTTCCAGGATCGTTTCATGCACCTTTTTCTCCAGCAATTCCGTGATCTGTTCGAAATGGAATGAACGCGAACCTTTAATCAATATAATTTCATCACGAAACATATCCGGCTTAAGCAAATGGATAAATTCGGAGGTAGAAAGATAAAAAGCCGTCTCCATTCCTTTAAATAAACGTCCGTTTTCACGAATACCGGGGCCAATGCCGATAATACGATCGACTTTTTTCCGGTGAAGAAGTTCGGCAACTTTCGTATACAGAGATTTAAGCGCCATCCCTGTCTGGAGGATATCGGAAAGGATGACCGTATTTTTCAGTTTCTTGTCTGCCCGGCGACTCTGTTGAAAGTCCAGCGCCACATGCAATGAGTTGATATCCGAATTATAGGTATCATTGATAAGCTGGCAACCATTTATTCCGTCTTTCACTTCAAGGCGCATGGCCACCGGCTCCAGGGAGGCAAACACTGCATCCTTATTCACAATATCCGCCGGATTCAGATAAAACATAACGGTCATACAGTGGAGTACGTCTTCAATAAATGCGTCATCCGTAAAAGGGATGATATATTCGTGAGCAATACCCATCGTCGTACAACGTATCTTTGTCGAGGTTTCACCCTTCTCTATTGCATTCACAAACAATGTAGCGTCCGTATCCGTACGGCTCCAACCGATTGCTTTATATGAAAGGCACATCGCCTCCAAAGCGCTTTCGATCAACTTATCATCCATATTATACAGGATCACGTCACTATCAATAAAAAGCGACAGTTTTTCCCGGCACTTTTCCTTGGCTGACCTGAAGTTTTCCTGGTGTGCTTCGCCGATATTTGTAATCAGTCCTATCGTTGGAGCTATTAAGGGGCGCAATTTATCCATTTCGTCCGGCAGGGAGATCCCGGCCTCAAAGATACCAAGCGTATGCTGCTCATTCATCTCCCACACGGAAAGCGGCACGCCGATCTGCGAATTATAACTGCGGGGAGAGCGTACGATATTACAATCCTCGTGCATCAGTTGATAAAGCAGTTCTTTTACCACGGTCTTCCCATTACTGCCTGTTATACCAATGACAGGGATAGAAAAACGTTTGCGATGAAATGCAACCAGTTTTTGCAGAGCGCCCAATACATTTTTCACAAAAAGAAAAGTAGCGTCCGGCATCCGGTAAAATTCAGGACATTCGTCAGTAACAACAAAGCTTCTGACCCCCAATTGATATAAATCATGGATATATCTATGCCCGTCATTTGTCTTTGTTCGGATAGCAAAAAACAAACTGCTCTCAGGAAACGAAAGTGTGCGGCTATCTGTCAGGAGATGTGAAATAATACCCTCATGAATAGTATTATATTCGGCTCCGATAATATCCGATACCTCTTTTATAGAATAATTCATTGAATCGTGCGTTAAAAATTTTTCAGATACTTCTCTATCTCTTCTTCCTCTTTCGACAGGCAAATATAGGGGTTTTTACTTTGTAGTTGCCGGATTTTTAACAATGTTTGCATTAAAAAGTTCTTATAAGATTCATTTGCAGTATTAAAAGGCGTATGATTCAGATTCCTGTTGACCAGATCCACCTCTTTCATCAGAGAACGTGTTTCCTGATCCATATATGTATCGCCAAACCGTTCCCATATATAATCAATCGCCTGGGAGGAAGGATGAATCATATCTTCCGCATAAAACCGGTAATCACGCAATTCGTCCATCATGATTTCATAAGCCGGAAAATACGATACCTGCCCGGAATATTGCCCGGTTAAAACCTCTTCGGCTAAAAGCAATGTAGCTTTGCTGATCTGATTCGGATGCGCCCCGTCTTTCCCGTGCCTGACAGGGCTGACCGTACATATTATTTTTAAAGAAGGATTGACGCGCCATAAATCTTCAAGCAGAACAGACCATTCGTCTACAATATCACCCACCGTAAGACGCTCACGGACAAAATCAGATGCGGGCAACTTATGACAATTTGCCACCACCATCCCATTCTTCTTAAGACGATAAACATAAGCTGTTCCAAACGTTACCACCAGATAAGAAGCCGTACGCAGCCGCTCCGATGCGTAGTTCAACGATTTATTTATTGCGGAAAGGCATGATCCGGCAGAACGATCCGAGAACTGCCCGTGATGAGCAAAACTATGATATAAGCCTTCGTACAGGAATAAA
>JAIRKN010000092.1 GCA_031260095.1 Tannerella sp.
CCCATCATTTCTTTCGTGACATATCCCGTATCCAGAAAGACATTACTCCATTGTCCGCCCTGAGCCTTGTGGCAAGTAACGGCGTATGCATATTTCACCTGTACGGCATTGAAATAAGGATCTTCCTTTATTTTTTTCATGCGTTCCGGTTTGGTGCGTATATCGGCGTAATGTTCCGATACCGAAGCAAACAGCCGGTCGTTTTGTTCTTTTGATAAAGCCGGCGATTCGCTTTGAAGCGTATCCAACAGGATTTTCAGTTCCATCTCCGTATCGTAGTCTTCGAAACGTACTAAAACAGTACAAAAACGGAATCCGTGCATCTCTTCCGTACGTCTTACGCGCAAAACCTGTATCATTTCCCCGTTTGCAATAAACTCATGACCGTCGTGTGCTTTGCTCCAGAAATAATTGTTTTTAACGACCATCAGGCGATCTCCAGATGAGATCTCTTCTTCGCGGTAGAGGATCCGGTTGCGGATGCCGTTATTATAGATGTTAGCGTTTTTATTGGAGCGGCAGATGATTATGGTATCATCCATCCCGTCCCGGCTGTAGGCCGACGATATTTCTTCGATGAGTTCGTTTCCGTCGATTTTTCGAATATCGGCGAAATGTTCGGTCATGATTTTTGGATACAGATTCATTTCGCCCTTGCGAAGAGCTTCCCGTATATGTGTCGCATTCAGGAGAATGCCCGAATCCTGTTGTTGGCGGACGACCTGTGTGAGTTGTATTTCGGTCACATTCAGATGGTATCTTGTAAGATATCCGGCATTCAGGGCTGGGCTGTATGTGAGGGTGACGGGAGGTAACTGTGCCGGATCTCCCGTCAGAATCAACCTGCAATTTTCCCCGGAATATATATAATGTATCAGGTCGTCCAACAGGTAGCCGCTTCCGAAGACAGCGATCCCGGTATGCTCATTCGAGATCATGGAAGCCTCATCCACGATAAAAACCGTATCTTTATGCAGGTTATCCGAGAGGGAAAAACCGGAAAAGTCGTTGGAGAAACTTTGTTGGCGGTAGATCTTTTTATGGATAGTAAAGGCACTGTGACGCGCATATTCCGAAAAAACTTTTGCCGCCCGGCCGGTCGGGGCCATCAGGATGGTTTTCTGACGCAACGCATCCATCATTTTTACCGTCGCACCTAATAATGTAGTTTTGCCGGTGCCTGCATATCCCTTCAGAAGCAGGAGATTGCCACTATCACGGGATAGCAGGAAATCCGACAGTACCTGCATGGCCGAATCCTGTTCGGAGGTCGGTTTGAATGGGAATATTTCCGCTATTTTATGTTGCACAAAATGGTTGATCATAAAAAAGTAAAATTATTTTGCGGATAAAGATAGTTATTTAAAATATTCTTTTTTATATTTGCACAGTGAATTAAATTAAAAAAGCAATATATAATATTATGAAAGTCGTACTTAGAATTTTACTGGTAGTTGCTATTGTAGCTCTTGTCTATATGTGTGTACAGAGCATTATGAGGCCTATTAACTTTGACAAACAACAAACGAGCCGCAGACAATTAATTGTAGAACGTTTGATTGACATTCGTGACGCTCAGATCGGGTTTAAGAACATACATGGCGTTTATGCCGGAAGCTTCGATGAGTTGCAGAAATTTTTGAATGAAGAAAAAATTCCATTCTTAGTGAAAGAAGGAGAATTGACGGATGAGCAATTGAAAGAAGGCATGACGGAGCAGGAAGCGGTTAAAAAAGGTATTATCCGGCGTGACACAACGTGGATATTAGCAAAGGATACACTTCTGGGGCGGAATTATGATGTTGCTTCGATCGGTAAAGTGCCCGGATTTGAAGATCATGCAATTTTACTGGATACGGCGACGATTACTTCCTCTTCCGGTTATTCGGTTCCCGTATTTGAAGCGGCGGTTCCTTATGATGTATATTTAGGTGACCTGGACGCACAGTTGTTGTTTAACCTGAAAGACAAAATGACGAAAATGAATCGTTATCTCGGACTTCGGGTAGGCTCCGTCACGGAGATTAATAATAACGCGGGAAACTGGGAGCAATTTTAAGCCACTATTATGATAATCCGTGTTCCTGACACGCTGAATGTAAATAATTCGGAAAATTATAATGTATCCATCCGGCTATGGCCGGGTGGACTTTCTTTTTTCGGCTATATCCCATCGGAGAAAGACAGTTTTTTCACGGAAACGGTTTCTTTGGATCCGAGTATTCCGTTAGTGCAGTCGTTGAAAGAGGTTTTTTTTGAGAATGTATGTTTGTCTTATGTATATAATGCTTTGCATGTAATATCCGTTTCGGATAGATATACGCTGGTTCCGGAAAGTGTTTTTTCCGAAAAGGGGAAGGACTTGCTGTTCTCTTATTGTTTTCAGGCGGACGGGAAATTAAAAGTACTGGCGCAGCCGTTACCCGGTTTTTATTCTTTCCTGTTGTATGGTATAGAGAATGAAGTGTATGAATTTATGGTTCGCTCCCTTGTGAATCCTCAATTCATTCATTTCCTGTCTCCGATGTTGTCCGACTGGCGGGAGAAGAGCATGAATTGCTACCCCAAACAAATTTATGCTGTGATACACGACGGCATACTGGATATCGTTTGTTTCGGACAAGGTGAGTTGTTGCTGGTAAACTCGTTCGGTTACGAAACCGAAAATGATATTATTTACTTTATCATGTATGTTTGTAAGCAACTTTCGGTGAGCCAACTGGAGGATACTATTTTTTTCTGTGGCGATAAGACGATGTGTGGGAAAATCATGCCCGTTATCAGGAAATATATAGAGCGGGTCGATTTCTTCGCCCCTAAGATCAGGAGTTACCGGGCTGCCGTCGACCAGGATTTGTCAATGGATATCGTAACATTGGTCGAATGCGGATTATAAGCGGCATATACGGTCATCGGAGGTTTAAAGTGCCTTCATCATTTAAAGCCCGTCCGACAACGGATTTTGCGAAAGAGAATTTATTTAATGTATTATCTAACCTGATCGACTGGGAAGGGATGGATGCGCTTGATCTGTTTGCGGGTACGGGCAGTATCTCGTTTGAAATGCTTTCACGGGGATGCCGTTCGGTTACGGCAGTAGAGCAAAACCGTGCACATGCCGATTTCATTCGGAAGGTGAGCCGGGAATTGAAAACAGAGGCATTGTCCCTGATCCGTGGCGACGCCTTTCGTTTCCTGAATACCGTCCGGGAACAGTCATACGATTTCATCTTTGCCGATCCCCCTTATTC
>JAIRKN010000170.1 GCA_031260095.1 Tannerella sp.
GCTGCATCTTTCAGTATGGAAATACTTTCTATATCATTGGGATTAATCTGGTTAAAACTACCTTCGACACCATCAATAATGATCAAAGGATCCGAATTATTCAATGTTCCCCAACCCCGTACCCTGAGTTGCGCCTCATCATTACCCGGTTTCCCTGAATTCTGGCTTACCCAGAGTCCCGGCACTATTCCCGAAAGGGCTTGAGAGGCATTTGTTATAGGACGATTATTTATAGCTTCATCAAATTTGACAGCAGTAATAGCTCCGGTCAGGTTTACTTTTTTCTGCGTTCCATAACCCACTACCACAACTTCTTCCAATAGCAGCGTATCTTCGGTCAGGTGAATGTCAATGACGGTCCGCTCGCCCACAATCACTTTCTGCACGATGTAACCTACGGACGAAAACACCAGCACGGCATCGCGATCAGGCACGGTGATGGAATATTTCCCATTTGCGTCAGTTATTACGCCGGTAAAAGAGCCTTCCAGCACCACGTTTACCCCGGGTAGCGGCGTATCGTTCTTGTCGGTCACTGTGCCAACGACGGTTGTACCCTGCCCTCCAGATTGCAATTCCTTACCTGTCGCGTAGCGATGGGTAGTAAGGATAATAAGCGCCGAAGCAGCAAAAAACCTCATTACCCGAAACATAATTTGATGATTTAATTTGTTCATATTACATTTTATTAAACTATTTATTATCGCCACAAAAGTAATTGTCCCCATTCACGCTTCCAATACCATCTTTATGGTAATTTCAATTGCTGCCGGCTGTACGTTTAATATAATGATGGGCGCACGGCTGCACGCAGGCACATCGTCATATACCCGCACCGACAAAATCAATGTTGTTTCGTTGGGGCATCTGTTTGTGTAATCAGGCCATATCATCCCTTGAAAACCGATAAAAGGAAATAAAATCACGGAAAATACTTACAAATGTTCATATTTTTTTTACTTTTGCGGTCAGTTCTTTATTTCCCGGACTTAAGGTAAATTAAAAAATTATATAATATAGAGCTATGAATGAAGAAATAAAACAGATTGCCGAACGTTTGAGAGGGCTTCGGGATGTATTGGAGATAAGTATTGAAGATATGGCCAATACATGTAAAATTTCACCGGAAGAATACCTTGCGCTTGAGAGCGGAACGGTAGACATATCGGTAAGTATACTTCATAAGATATCGCAGGTGTATGGAGTAGAGTTGACAACGCTTATGTTTGGCGACGAGCCGAAGATGAGCGCTTATTTTGTGACACGTAAAGGAAAAGGTATCTCGGTGGAGCGTACGAGAGCGTATAAATACCAGTCGCTTGCAGCGGGATTTTCAAAGCGTAAGGCGGATCCTTTTATGGTGACGGTCCATCCGAAGCCGGAAAATGAACCGGTCTACCTGAATACACATTCCGGACAGGAATATAATTACGTGATAAGCGGTCGTATGCTGATACGGATAAATGAGAAGGATCTTATACTGGAAGAAGGTGACAGTATCTATTTCAATTCGGAATTGCCGCACGGAATGAAAGCGCTGAATGGAGAAGAAGTGAAGTTCCTGGCGGTTATACTGTAAATTTATTAAATACAGGACATGAAGATGTTAGAAAAATTTTTGGTGCAGACTACATTTGAATCACAGGAGGATTTCAAAAAGAATTTTAAAATAATCATACCGGAGAATTTCAATTACGGGTATGATGTAGTGGATATATGGGCGGAAAAAGAGCCGGATAAAAAAGCATTGTGCTGGACAAACGACCGGGGAGATCATCGGGATTTCTCGTTTGCGGAAATGAAGACGTATACGGATCGGACGGCTTCCTATTTCCGGTCGTTAGGGATCGGACGCGGCGATATGGTGATGCTGATCCTGAAGCGCCGGTATGAGTTTTGGTTTTCTATTATTGCGTTGCATAAGCTGGGGGCGGTCGTTATCCCTGCCACACATTTGTTGACGAAAAAAGATATTGTTTACCGCGCAAATGTAGCGGATATAAAAATGATTGTATGTGCAGGTGAAGAGATGATCCTGAATCATGTAAAAGAGGCTATGCCCGAATCGCCTGCTGTGAAGAAATTAGTGTCTGTGGGGCCTGTTATTGCAGACGGGTTTGATGACTTTCATAAAGGAATTGAAAATGCGGCGCCTTTTGTCCGCCCGGAATTTGTGAATACGAACGAAGACACTTCGTTGATGTATTTTACATCCGGGACGTCCGGCGAGCCGAAAATGGTGATTCATGATTACCTGTATCCGTTAGGACATATCACCACCGGCAGTTACTGGCATAATCTTCATGAAGACAGTCTGCACCTGACTATCGCAGATACCGGTTGGGGAAAGGCGGTGTGGGGCAAATTGTACGGCCAGTGGATGGCCGGAGCGACGGTTTTTGTGTATGATCATGAAAAGTTTGCTCCCGCCGACATGTTGCGCATGATACAGGATTATGGGATTACATCCCTGTGTGCGCCTCCTACTATTTTCCGGTTTCTTATCCGTGAAGAGGTGGCGAAGTATGACCTGTCTTCCTTGAAATATTGTACAATTGCGGGAGAGGCCCTGAACCCTGCCGTTTTTGAAGCTTTTTATAAACTGACCGGAATCAAATTAATGGAGGGTTTCGGTCAGACAGAAACTACTTTAACGATATGCACTTTCCCATGGACAACGCCCAAACCCGGCTCAATGGGGCTGCCTAACCCTCAGTATGAGGTAGACCTGTTGCGTCCTGACGGGACAAAGGCCGAAGATGGCGAGCAGGGGGAAATCGTGATTCGTATCGGGGAGAATAAACCGGTCGGCCTGTTTAAGGAATATTATCGCGACCCGGAACGTACGCATGAAGCCATGCACGACGGGTATTATTATACGGGAGATGTGGCATGGCGCGATGAGGATGGGTATTACTGGTTTGTCGGACGTGTCGACGATGTGATCAAAAGTTCGGGTTACCGGATTGGCCCGTTTGAGGTAGAGAGCGCCCTGATGACGCATCCTGCCGTTGTGGAATGTGCTATAACCGGCGTGCCGGACGAAGTGCGCGGACAAATTGTGAAAGCAACGATCGTTCTCTCTAAAGAGTACAAAGCGAAAGCAGGGGATGAACTGATAAAAGAAATTCAGGATCATGTCAAACAGGTAACAGCGCCTTATAAGTATCCGCGTATCGTAGAGTTTACGGAAGAACTGCCCAAAACAATCAGCGGAAAGATCCGGCGTGTGGAAATACGCTCTAAGGATGATCGCAAAGATTAAAATAAAAGAAGCCGTTTAGGAATG
>JAIRKN010000216.1 GCA_031260095.1 Tannerella sp.
AAAACTTTCCACTTGCTTTTCTTTTTCCAATAAACTCCGGAATTTTGGTTCTATCCACTATTATTCATTAAGTGAAATCTGAATGCTTACGCCATAATTGGAATTAGACGTTGGGAAAGATGTGCTTGAAACCAATGGTTCGCTAATCTGAACATCATAATATGCGCGCAAAGTGACTTTCCGGCTGAATGCATAATCGGCTGAAAACTGTATCATTTTGGAAACCGTTCCCTGTGTCGCCTGCGTATATCCGTCCTCCAGTTTTCTGAGAAGCGATAAGGCTTTGCGGTATGTATAATCCAATCGCACGGTAAGATCATTGCTAAAATCCCCCTTCTTTTTAAGTTTAAGGATTTTGTTAAACTCTGCATATTTATAGCCAAGGCTGACCGTAATATCATCCGTATAGGCTTCCACCATCTGATAGGAGGTAACATTCAGATTAATCGTACGCGATTTGGAATATTTACTGCCGGCTGTTATATTATTCGTAAAAGTTGCGTCAAGTCCCAATAAAGGATTGAAACTTTCCGACAATGTGACGGAAGCGATTTCATACCCCATAGAAGGAACCGGGACATTCATCTCTACATTCGGAATATATCCGAGATCTCCGCCGATTCCGGCATTCACCCAGCTCAGGTATGTATTATACCCTCCAACACTATAGACCCCACTATACCGGTGAGACAGCGTCATACTTTTAAAATTGCGCTTTATAGAGGGTATTTGTATCAGTCCTTCATACGTAATGTTCCAGTTCGGCAACAGACTTTTCAATGAAGGAAATGCCGTAAGACCTACCTTATTAGGATTTTTATTCGTGTATGCCGCGATAAAAGCAGGGATCAACACATCACTTGAGTTTAATCCCGAACCTCCTATATTCGGATTATACTCCTGATTGGCATAATTTGTCCCTTTCAGGAAACCGGCATCCGGATATTGCGTACCCATATAACGATCTTTTATAGATGATGCGATTATCGCTCTGTTATCAAGCATTTTTTGGAACACGCCGGAGTTATATCCTTTACGCGCATCCCCGGAACCGGAAAAGAGTCCACCCAATCCAATCGTTGTCATGGAGAAATTTCCACTTCTGATTTCCGGCATTCCCGCGTACATATATTGTATTTCCGTATCACGAGAATCCAGATAATTTGCATTCAGATTAATTTTAAGCCCCGGTAATGGTTCTAAAAGAGCGCTTCCTGTCAGTGTTTTTGAAGAATTGATCATGGCCGGCGTGATATTATCGCTGTTATAGATAAACCAGTTTTTCCCTGCCGCATTATCTATGAATGAACGGCGCACGTCGCCAAAAGCAAATCCCCATCCCGGTGCACGTCCCGTCGCAGTCGAACCTTGCCCGAACCAGTCGCCTATATCCGGCATAAATCCGGGAATATACATACCGTCGGTCAATGAGTACTGGATTTGAATACGACGTATCATCATCAACGTACGGGCGCTGTATTCCGCCAGTTTATACGTAAAGTTTTCTTCTCTGGCCGGCGCGGGACGTACGGATAATTTCAGAGTAACCGTATCTTTATTCGTAATACGCACACGCGCATAATCTATCGGTTTATAGGATACCTTATATTTCTTTGTGCTGTCGCTTTTAAGCCGTGCATTAATAATAACCTTCTGTGTAAGCATATTATGCTGTACAATCGCTCCGCTGTCGGGGTTTAGGGTAACCTCTATCTCAAGATCCTTTGGTCGTGCTCTTTTTGTATTCTTTTTAGGAGTAGTTGCCGTATTCCTGTTCAAATTACTCTTCTGATTTACTTTTTTGAGAAATTCGTTCTTATTATAAAAGGAAAGCAGATTAAACGTGCCTTGAAAGTCTATATTACGTTGATTCTTGATTGCATTCCCTATGATTGTTTCTTCATCGACATACGAACCTTTTTCCCAGTTATAAGTTGCTTTATACGAAAGCTGACTCATTATCCAGTCTACGACAGGAATCTGCTGGAAAGGGAAGGTATACGTTACCAGAAATGACTGGTCATACAAAAGCGGTGTTCCCAGATCGGCAATACTCTTTTTAACAGAATCCTTCCATACCTGATATTGATCCGGATTCAGTTTTTTGTTCACCTGGACATACGGCTCCTCTATGCGCGCATTTGTAGCGGACGTCAGGTTCAACGACAGATTCGACAATACATTCCAACGTATATCGAATGACCGGTCCCAGAAAAAGTTCTGGCTGAATGAAACCGGAATACTGCCGGAATTGCTGAGATTGGTCAAATCTCGTAATTGTATTTCATAATAGTTTCTCGTCATTGAATTCTGGATACTCAACGACGACGGCATATAATAAAAAGCAAATTGGCGTAAATAGGCTGCATTTTTATTCCCCTCCTGTATTTTGGCAAATGGTTTTAATGGTTGTATATACGGAGTATAAGAATATCCCAGATTCGCCTGATAATTTTTCGTGGTTTCATAGGTAGTTTCCGGATTCGTCCGGGTTTCTTCATTGGAAGCATATCCCATTGAAAAATTAGCCGGGTCGTAAGGCATTGGCCTTTTACTTCTTACATCGACGCGCATATTATTAAGTGCAATCGCTTTCGTCGTCAACACATCATTGGAAAAACTGCGTATAGAGTCTTTTCCGGCTTTCCCCGGCTCGTTATCAATGGCTTCTTTCAGCAAAATATCCTGATCCAGCGGATTATACTGGGGTGAGATCACTTCTTTTGAATAAGCATAATATAACGGCAGGGAGACTCTTACTTTCTCCGGGAACAGTTTCCCAAGTTGAACCATTGTAGCAATACTAAACTGGGAATAATCTTCCATACTTCGTTCGGATACAGACTGCTCCAATCCGCCAAAGCCTGCCGTTTCGATATTCCCGCTGGCATTAACGGTTGCAAAATCAGAAACATTCAGATTCATATTCGCATTGGCAGCCCATCCTCCCGATTCGTCAAAATCCGTTACACGCAACTCATTGATCCACACTTCGGCGCTCTTTATATCCTTCGAACGATTCCGCACGCCGATCATGATCACCTGTACATCCGACAAAGTAGGATTTCCGACAATACTTATAGTGTTACGGTTATTGTCCGGATCATTCTTCGAATATACGGTACCGTACGTAACTCCGCTTTCCGCATTACTTTTTTCACGGTTACGACTGAGCTTCAACTCCGTAAGCGCCTCCAAACGGAAATCCGGTTTATTTTCGGCCGGCCATACTTCATGCCGGTCTATACTCCCGAATGGCGTAAGGCTCAACGGGATTTCATATTCGTAATAGTTATTTTTGTAATCGGTACCCAAACGGATAAATACGGAAAGATCTCCATTCTGCAAGTCGGTCACATCATCTACCGGTTTTTCCGCATGAACATACAACTGCATCCGTTTATAACGGCGCAAGTCATAACTGGTCGTTTTATATACAGCGCGAGCGTCCTGTGAAGCCAGATCCGTAATCTTTAAGGAGAGAGATTGTTCGTTCTGCTGACGTAACTGTGGCTGACTGGGATCGGTAATACGTGTAACATCAGGTGGAAGCCGGTAGTTTATCGGCTCACGGTTGCCATTCTCTTCGATATTTACAGTCGATACGGATAACGAGCCTGTAACCGCAGGTATTGCATCGGACTTATACAACGGTTGCTGATAAGGCCGCCATTCACCGCGCACCAATGAGAACTTACCGAAACGCAAGACCGTCGTCTGACTGAATCCGGCCATATACGCACGCATGAACCGGATAGAATTAAAATCATTAATATTCCCCACCTTGTGATGATATTCCCGGATAGGTATCTTAAACTGATACCAGGTCACATCTTCCGATGTCTTATTGGCAAGCGTAACCCTTGCCGTCCGTTTATCCACAATATAGTTCGTTCCTACGACCATATCTTCCGGACGAATAGAAACGCGATACTGGTAATATTTCTCATGCTCATTCATGGTATAATCCTGATTGAAATCCTCCGTATCGGGGATCATCTTGGACGACGAATTATACGATTCCGCCGAATTTCCGGCCTCCCTTGAGTTTCCTTCCACTCCATTGTAGCGTTTATAGCGGGTCAGTATATCCGCACGTTCATCATCATAGGCCGAGTTGCGGAAATAACGGTAGTTATCTCCGGCAGGATCGTTGAATGGCGATAACGAGTTGTTTTTCATCTGCAAAACGGTTTCCTGGGACAGTTTACTTTCCAGTTTATCCAGATAATCCTTATATGCGGGAAATCTTTTTTCTTCTTCCGAAGAAAGACCATTGAGGCCCACATCTTGAAGCATACGTGCGTTCGCCGTATTATCAAAAGCATATACGGTACTTTGCTGTTTCGGTATTTTCCCCCAAACCGTCGTATCAACCTGCGACAAATCGCCGTCAACAGGCAAACCGTTCTCAAAAAATTTCTTTTCGTCTTTCAGTATATCTTCCGAGATCTCGCCCAGATTAAAATATAAATCGCCGCCTTTATGGCGCTGGTCATAGATAAACGGATCCATGACCCAAAACTCAATATACTGGATATTCGCCGCGTCAAAATCTGTCTGCTCCAGATTGCGCATAATACCTCCCCAACGTTTTTCAGGAGAAGTCAACAGCCCGTCATTGTCGATATTATCGGCATCCAGATTATAAGGGCCACGCTCATTCGGATAATACGCCAAGTTCAATATATTCAGATAACTATTCTCATTATAACCCTGATCCCTGTTTGGAAACAATTCCCTTATCTGGACAGCGCGTACACGATGATCCGACAAATCATCATCCGTCATATACGAAGGACGTAAAGAAGAATTTCTACGGGTAAACAGCCCGTCTATATAATACCACGCCAGCAATGCGCGGTTCTTGCCGTAATCCACATTATTCACAAGGCTTGCCTCCGGGAACAACGCGGTCGCTTTATGATCGTCGTAAGGAGTACTGGCAAGATTCCAAAAGTAAGGATTCAGCAAATCTAATTCGCTCTGGGTTGATTCGAAGTCATCCAGATAAGAATATTTGCCGGTATACTTGTTTTCATAATGGCCTGCGATCAGGTGTGCAAACTCGGCATTGACGGAGAAGCTGCTCGGTTGCGTCAACGAAAGTAGGGGCAACTTATCAAACATATTGGTCAACCACTGACTTTCGCCTTTATAATCCATATTCACCCCCCAGAGGGTATTTTTTACGGATTCTTCTCCAAACGCAGTTTTTGTCGTAAGCGGCATTTCCGACAGGTGCATGATCGTAGCCCCCATATTGAAATCTTTAGAAAACGCATAACCCAGATCCGCCCCAAACATTGTTTTCCTCTGCGTACTGAATGTTGACTGATTCTCCAGTGAGACATTAATAGCGGCATTACTGTTAAGTAGATTCTCGTTCAGGATCGTGACCGTCCCGGAACTGTAATTAACGATATAATCTATATTTTCGGCAAGAATGATCCCGTTCGCCCGGACAACAACAGACCCCCGTGCCACATTGTTGGCGCCTAATTGCAGCACATTAGAGGACGAGCCGGTATACTGTCCGCGTAACAGGAATTTATTTTTCTCCGCAATCTGCCGTGCAACCGTTAATGTGGAATCATATAACTCCTGATAGACATATTTATTCGCAATCTCATCATTCCCTATTTTTTCACGAAGATGTGATCCGAAAGGTTCAACAACCGGAAAGACAATGCGTCCGTTACGGGATATAATGGTATATCCCTCCACAAAATCGAAAAACCCGTCGCCGGAATCATCTCCCTGACCGACTACTTCATTATTTGAATTCAGACGGTCCAGGTTCATCACTTTCAGCAGCGTCCGTCCTTTTATATCTCCTTCCGGGATCGTATAAACATACGTCCCGGCCGTATCGCTTTGATAGAGAATATCCAGGCGGAATTTCTTTTGTTGCACCGATTGAGCATTCAGAGAATAAATATTTTTCATCATCAGGTTCCACACCGGCATAGCCGGAGAGGAAGAGGTACCTTTCAGCAATTTTAAATACAGGCATTTCTGACCGTTTTCCGTATCATCGCCGGAAAACTCTCCCACCTGGTAGACCGTACCGTTATAGCTATACTCGAAAGCGACGGCCAGCACATCGTCCGTTTGCAGTTTGGAGGTATTGAGCGAGATATAACCCAGTTGCTTGTTAAATGTATATTCGGTTGGCGACAACATACGGGCGCTTTCTATTTTTTCATAATCCCGCCCGCCCTCTATAAAGCCGTCAAACGCCTGATTGACCTTACTGTTGTCACGCGCTTCCGAATAACGGTCTACTACCGTGCGATATAATGTATTCGCTTCGTTATAGGGAATTTTTTCGCTACCGGAAGGGGCAAACTGAGGATTGCTGATATGATCCCGTTCGCCAAGATCCGAGAAGGCGACGATGTTGCGGGTCTGCCCCTGAATACTGCTTTTATTCGTTATCCAGACCTCTATACGGGTGATCGAAACAGCCGACGATATATAAGGAATTTTAGCCATTGCCTTATCGTATGTATCGCGAAAATAATGAGCCAGAAAATAATGGCGGTTTTCATCATAATTATCCACCGAAAGTTCAAATTCACTCATCTGCGAGCTTCCTTTCGACGAAACGCTTCTCGAATCCGATTCCTGCTGCGCGACAAGGGCCTTTACACGCAATTTCCCAAACTGTAGGTCTGTTTTTACGCCAAACAGCGCCGCGCCGCCACGGATAAGGGAATTATTCGTATTCATACTTACATTCCCTCCTTCCAGTGATTTGACGATCTCATCTTCTTCGCCCTGATATCCCAGTTTCAGCTTAGCCGCGTCAAAATCAAAAGATGCTTCGGTATTATAGTTCATATCGAAGTTCACTTTCGTTCCGACGGAGGCGCGCATATTCATCTGCACATCCGTATTAAAATTAAAGAATGTACGGCTGCGTGATTTCTCCGGCAAGGAAGGATTATTTGTTTTACTCGTCTTAAGTCCTAAATCCAATCCTAACGTACCTTGTGATCTCAGGCGAACACCTCCGGGACCGAACAATTTGTCTGCTCCGCCGATATCAAACTGCATATCCATCAGATTCAACTGATTGCCTCCCCGTCCGTCAGGACCCAGGCTATCCAGAACGGCCCGGTGTCGTTCATAAAAATACCGGTTTATCGACTGGCGCAGGCTATAATCCTGATACTCTTCCGGCGTCATCAACAAGGGGGTACCCAGATCAAGATCGCCGACTTTCGAACGAAACCGGTACGTCCCTGTTCGCAAATCATACTCTACCTCCGTCTTCAAATTTTCCGGATCACGCAGGTCGGAGGCATTCTTCTTCTCCAGATCATCATATTCTTCCGGGACTGTCTTTTTCACGGGAATACGGGGTTTTACGACCGTATCGTCAGGCATCACATAATCCGGGTCGGAAAGAGCGGATGCCGGCGACTCTGCCTTAAAACCGGGATATCCGGCATTCAGCCCCCATATTCCGGATAGACATACGATGATCGTTATAATAAATTTAATGCCCCTTTTCATTTAATGTCAGTCCTGTATCAAAGTATTTTCAACGCATCTTTTATAGCCTGTTCAACCGGGATAGACGGCGTTTTTTTCAGAATAGAAGCAACCGCTTTCTGCGAGGCTATTTTCTGAAACCCCAGCATCACCAGGGCGGCGACGGCTCCGTCCGCCGTATCGGAGGAACGCCCTCCCGCCATAGACTGACCTTTCCCGGACAGGCCTTCTATCGGCCTGACCTTATTCCGCAAATCAACCACGATACGTTGTGCGGTTTTACTTCCTATACCCTTGATAGACGTAAGACTGACGTCATCACCGGAAGCAATCACATGGATCAGATCGAAAGGTGGTAGCGACGACAGGATCATACGGGCCGTATTAGGCCCCACGCCCGAAACAGAAGTTAGCAACAGAAACAGTTCCCGTTCCTCGCGGGTGGCAAAACCATACAGGAGGTGTGCATCTTCACGGATGACCTCATATACATATATTTTTCCTTCTTTCAGACCATTGAAAGCGCTGTACGTCGTCAGAGATATATTTAACTCATACCCGATCCCGCTACATTCCAGCACCATTTGCGTCGGCGACAGTTCAGCGATTTCGCCTCTTATATATTCTATCATATTTTACGTAAATTATATACTAATGCACAAGATATAACGTAAAAAACAGGGAAAGCGTATATTTTCATCGTGAAAAATTAAA
>JAIRKN010000063.1 GCA_031260095.1 Tannerella sp.
TTTTTATTGTCTGACAATCTTTTCAAAATCGGCCTCCAGGTCGGTTTTCGTTATAAAATCATACAACGTAACACTGCGTATGTTATAGAAGTAAGTCCAATATTTATATAATTCCTGGATATGTTTTAATTTGGCGTCGTCTTTTGATTCTTGTGCGTCATTCAGGTCGAGAATGCTTATTTTTCCGATCATGAAGGTCTCGATGGAGGTTTTGTAGCGTTTTTCGGCAATAACGTCGGCTTGTCCGGCAATTTCTAACTGTCCGGCCTGGTTGTTGAAGTTTTCGACCAGCAGGAAAATGTTCTGATTGAAATTCATCTGTTCCTGTTTCGTACGTGAAAGGATGACTTCACGGTTTGATTCCGCAACTTTCACCTTGCCTTTGCGTTTACCCCAGTCGAGGATCGGCACGCTTACCTCGACTTTCACAATCTGGTTTCCTTTTATGTGGTTATATGCGTTTTCTAATACCATGTCTTTTCCGGTGTATCCGACCGAGACTTGCAAGTTGATGCTTCGCCGGTTGCCTTTGGCCGAAGCGACGGCATAATCCGCTTCCAGTTGGCTGCGAAGGATATTTTGCGCCAGCGAATTATTCTCCTGCGCCTTTTCAAGCACATCATGATAAACCATCCGGAGAAACGGAACGGATTCAGGTAACAGCGGATCGATCAGATCCTGTTCGCTCAGTCCGAGAAAAGATCGTAGCTGGAACATGTAGGCATTGAGATTTGACTGAGCTTCGGTAACAATACCTTTCGCCTGTAATGCAGACAGTTCGAGTTGCATCAGTTCGTTTTCGGAAATATAGCCGATTTTACGTTTAGCGACGGCAATGTCGTGCAATTTGACTGCATTTTCCAGATTCTGGGTAGCAATCGACAGTTTTTCTTTTGCCTGTAACAGGTTGAAAAAAGAAGCGATAGCGGATAATGTAACCCTTTCGACGCTTTCAATATAGGCGGCTTTGGCTTCTTTGTAGCGTACCGGTTCGATGCGTCGTTTCCATTTATGGTGGTTCACTCCGAAAACGGGCTGTTCCAGTGTAATACCGAATGGAATACTCATATATTCGTTATAAGCGCCTTTTCCTAACTGGCGGGTAAAATCAAGCGACGTATTAAATGAAACCGTGCCTCCGGTCAGCGCAATATACTGGTTGATAGAAATCCTGCCGTTTAATCCCATATAATTATTCTGGACATACGTATACGAGCCGTCCGATTCCTGATAGGGGCTGTAACTGTTATTATAGGACGGGATCGTTCCGGTAAAATTTATTTCCGGGAGCTGGTCTGCCTGATGCGTCCGGTATTCCCAGTAAGATGTTTTAAGCTCGTTCAGCGCAACGGCCGCGTCTACCGATTGGATTTGCGCTAACAGAATAGCTTCTTTCAGCGTTAACCGGATGTGATTCTCTTTCTCTTCAGCATATAAGACAGAGGTAATCAGCAGAAGAAGAGCGATTGTCGGATATATTCTTTTCATTTATTAATGGTTTAAAATCGCCTTTTTGAGACAGCCTCTGTTATTCGTAATGCAGGGCTTCGGCAGGAGCTAATGAAGCGCCTTTTTGTGCCGGGAGCCAGATCGCCGATACAATGACAATCAATAAAAAGGTGAATGTGATGGCATTTGTAAGGACGAAACGGACTAAAGTGCGGTCGGGGAGATAGGCCGGGTTCGGTTCGTCCCGCCTGCCGACCGTTTCAATCAGACCGGCATGTACAAACTGGAATTCTATCAGCATGGCCGGAAGAGTGACAAGTAACAATACCCATACGCCTTCGATGATCAGGCTTGTATGTATACTCACGCGGGTTGCACCGACGGCTTTTCGCAGACCGATCTCATTCGGACGCAGGCTGATACGGTACCAGAAAGCGCCCATTACACAGAGAAAAGTGCAGAGCAGGAAAAAGATCATTAAATAGACGCGTAATCTTATATCATTGTCGACGCCGATTCGTTTAATGATATCCTGTCCGATTTTACTGTACGGGACGATGCTTAATAAATAAAAGTTTCCGATTTGCAGGGAGTTTACCATATCCGTTTTAAATTGCTCCGTAAATTTTGTGTCGGATAAGGAGGAATTATAACGAACCGAGATTTCGGCTCTCTTCAGATTTTCGGCGCTGAGCCTGCGGGGGAGGTAAAAATAATTTTGCGGGCGCAGGTAATCAAAACGTTTGTTATCATCTATAACTCCGATGACAACAAATTTCTGTTCGGAGCCTCGACCTCCTTCCACTTCCCGGCCAAAAGCATTGTCCCCGGCAAAAAGTATATTGGCTACCGAACGGCTCAGGATGATTCCGTTAGGAACCCATTCAAAATCCTTGTTGGAAATCATCTTCTTCCCGTTATCCGTAGAAAATCCGAAGACCTTAAAATAATCATTTTCCGGATCTATGGTGATACTTTGTCCGGAGGCATCACGCGTGGTATCTTTTACGCTACGGAAGCCTCTTCCATAGTAAGAGCCTCCTCCGGGAGTCGATCCGTCATAAGAGACGCCGACCGCTTCAATTCCCGGATAGTTGCGCAGGGTCTGTAAAATACGGGAATAGTTGGCTTCCAGAGTTTCCGGCTCATCCGCCTCCGCATTGTATTTCGGATGGTCTTTATCAAATTCGGACAGGTTGACCTGCAAGGTATTTTCCACGTTGCGATGGTTGGGTATATGATAGTTGTAAGCCAGCACAAACAGGTAATCCATAATATACCAGGTAAGGCAAAAGACCAGTAATAATTCCAGCGCAATCCATGAGTTACTGCGCTTCCGGTTCCACATTTGTTTTAATATAGATGTCCACATATCTTTTTATTGTTTAGTGTTTAACGAAAAAATAATATCCCTGTGCGAAGCACGCCATGCGGGAATGAGGGCCGTTATTACGTTCAGGAGTAAGCATACTCCCAAAGTAATAAGGAAGATAGGAATATTGATCAACATATTTGCTGTTAATATAACTTTTGTTCCGTCCGGCGGAATCGACACCCAAGTTTGTCCGATCCTCATGATCCAGTCCGAACTGATAAGGATCAGCAGGTATGAAAAGATCAAACCGGCGATCCCTCC
>JAIRKN010000106.1 GCA_031260095.1 Tannerella sp.
GAGATGGGCGGTTTGCTGGAGCGTTTCATTGCCGAACGTTTCGGCGAAAAACCAATGTTTTATCATGGCGGATGCAACGTCAAACAGCGCGAAGAAATGGTTACCCGTTTTCAACACAGCCGCGCCGACAAACTTTTCGTCCTTTCGCTCAAAGCTGCCGGTACGGGTCTGAACCTCACCGCTGCATCGCATGTGATACATTACGACTTGTGGTGGAATCCCGCTGTCGAAAATCAGGCTACCGACCGCGCTTACCGTATCGGACAAAAGAAAAACGTGAGGGTACACCGCATGATTTGCAAAAATACGTTTGAAGAACGTATCGACGAAATGATTCAAAATAAAAAACATCTTGCCGAAATGACCGTCGCTACCGGCGAAAATTGGATAGGCAAGCTGAGTAACAAAGAACTGCGTGAGATATTCGGATAATATTATGATACGATTCCCACGCAAATAAGACATATATGGTTTGCCGCAAGATTTTACTTGGCGGCAATGTTTAAAAATAATGTAGTTATGAAAGAAATTTTAAAAAAAATCTTACCGCATATAGCGGCTATCGTACTGTTCTTCGTATTATCCGTCATATACTTTTATCCTGTGGCTTTCGAAGACAAAGCTTTATTTCAAGGCGATCTCAGTAATATGGTGGGCTGGGGAAAGGATCTGAAAGATTATCACAGGGAAACGGGAGATTATGCTTTCTGGTCTAATTCCATGTTCAGCGGAATGCCGGCAAATTATACCTATATGGCTCCTTTTTTTAATATATTCAATTATATCAGGACTATTTTCCGCTTAAATCTACCCGGTGCTCACATTGGTATTCTTTTTATTTACATGTTTGGATTCTACATATTCCTGACTTCGCTCGGGTGCAAACCTCTTCTAAGTATTGTCGGCGCAATCGCTTATGCCTTTACTTCGTATAATCTGATTATTATCGCAGTAGGGCATGTAAACAAAGGATTAGTGATGGCAACAATGGCTCCGATACTTGGAGGAATCATACTATGTTATAGAAAAAAGTATCTGGTGGGAAGTTTCATTACACTTATATTTATGGGGATTCATGCTGCTTCAAGTCATCATCAGATAAGTTATTATCTGTTATTAGTAATCATAATCCTGGCAATCGTTTATTTTATTTATGCCGTAAAGAAAAATACATTAAAAGAATACTTCAAATCCTCCGCTATACTACTGGTTGCGGCATCTTTTGCCATAGCGCCGGAACTTGGAAATCTGATTTCAACTGCCGACTACTCCAAAGATACCATGCGGGGAGGATCGGAGCTTAAAAAAAATGAAGAGAAAAAGGGCGCTTCCGGTCTTGACATTGACTATGCTTTTGGATGGAGTTATGGAAAAGGCGAAACGATGAACCTTCTTATCCCCAATTTTTATGGAGCAAGTTCTCATTACAAGCTCGGCGAAGATTCCGAGTGTTATAAGGTATTACGCTCCACCGGGCAGGCGAAGCAATTTTGCCGGAATGCACCTATGTATTGGGGAGAACAGCCTTTTACCGATGGCCCGGCATATATAGGCGCAATCGTTTGCTTTCTGTTTGCGATAGGAATTTTCATTGTAAAAGGGCCTGAGAAGTGGTGGTTATTAGGAGCTACCGTTTTTGCGATAGTACTTGCATGGGGGAAAAATTTTGAAATCGTAAATACATTCCTCTTTTATCATCTGCCGCTGTATAATAAATTCCGTGTCCCGGCAATGGCGCTAACAATAACGGAAGTGACGATGGCAACCATGGCCATATTAGCATTGAAAGAGATCTTTGATAATAAAGGAAATCGAAAAATATACCTGAAACCGGTTTATCTTTCCGCGGGTATTACAGGCGGTCTCTGTCTTATTTTTGCCTTGTTCGGAAGTAGCCTGATGAGTTTTTCCGGATTATCCGATGAGCCATACCGGAACTATCCCGGTTTGCTGGATGCAATTGTTGCTGATCGTAAAAGCCTGCTTTCTTCGGATTCATGGCGTTCTTTCTTTTTTATTGCAGCGGCGGCGGGTTTACTATGGTATTACATAAACAAGAAGTTTCAAACGACCTATCTGGTGGCAATTATAGGAATCCTTATATTCATTGACTTGTGGAATGTGGATAAACGTTTTCTGAACGATGATAATTTTGTAGATAAAAAAAGGATTTCAGAAGTAATACCAACAGAGATTGATCAGGAAATCCTTAAAGACAAAGATCCAAACTACCGCGTACTTAATCTTACGACCAATACTTTTCAGGAATCCAAAACATCCTATTTCCACAAATCAATAGGAGGATACAGTCCTGTTAAATTAAGTCGTTATCAGGATATCATAGATAACTATTTTGCCGGAAACATTCATCCTCCTGTGATCAACATGCTTAATACAAAATACATCATCTTTCCAACGCAACAAGGCCCTCAATTACAAAAGAATACGGCTGCATTGGGAAATGTATGGTTTGTAAACAATCTTCAATGGGTCAATTCGCCTAATGAAGAAATAGCCGCATTAAAGGATTTTGATCCGGCGCAAACAGCTTTCGTCGATAAAGAATGGCAAAGTAAGCTGGAAGAATGGGAAACGTTGCAACATGCGGGTGACAGTACGGCATTTATCCGCTTGACGAATTATGCGAATCCGGGCAACCTGTTCTACGAAAGCAGCAGCGCCGTGCCGCATCTGGCCGTATTCTCGGAAGTGTTTTATAAAACCTGGCGCGCATACATTGACGGCAAGGAAACTTCTCCCGTTCGCGTAAACTATATCTTACGGGGATTAAAAGTTCCGGCCGGCCAACATAAAATTGAGTTCAAATGCGTGGATGAAGTGTTCCTGCGAGGCGCAAAAATTTCAAAAATATCATCTATCATTGTAGGTATTGTTATTCTTTGTTTGTTAAGTTTTATGATTTGGAGCAGCCTGAAAAATAAGCCGGCCCTATCTGATAAAAGTATATGAAAAGAAGTCTACACTCAAATAATTTGTTAGTTTCGTGCAGAAGTTTTCTGCTTGCAAGCGGAAGTTTTGCGCTTGCAAGCGAAACAAAAGAACTTTTAACGGAATCGTCATTTATTCCACACGCGCGGTGCGGGAGTTTTGGGTAACGGCTTTCGGTTTTTTAGTTCTTTCATCACCTCTTCGATAGCCCGGTCCAACTGCTCATCTTCCCCATTCCATTCCTTTACCGGATCGTTATCCACCTGTATATCCGGATCTACTCCGTGATTTTCGATGATCCATTCACCTTCCATGCTATAACTTGTGAAAAACGGTACACGTATATCCGTTCCGTCAATGAAAGGAAGCGAACCGCTTATGCCGACGATTCCTCCCCAGGTGCGCGTCCCTATCAGTTTTCCTAAACCAAGAGCACGGAAACCCCAGGGAAACAGGTCGCCGTCCGAAGCCGAGTATTTATTGATAAGGCAAACCTTTGGACCTACCTGCACGGCGTCGGGAATCGTACCGTTACGGGTACTCCCGCGATACATCGTCATACGGTAAGGCTCACGGGCCAGACGTTCGAGGATCATTGGAGAAACATTGCCGCCTCCGTTAGCACGGTCGTCGATAATCAACCCTTCCTTGTCAAGCTGCGGATAAAAATAACGCGCAAATTCATTCAGACCTTCCACTCCCATATCCGGGATATAAATATACCCGATTTTACCATTTGAAGCTTTATCTACTTTTTCGATATTATTTTGAATCCATTGGTAATGAAGCAATGAATACTCTTCTTCGAGCGGACGGATCACCACCTTACGCGCCCCATTTAAGGAAGCGGAACTATTCAGGGAAAGTTCCGTCGGGACATTTGCTTTACCCACAAGCAATGAATATAAGTCCTTCACACTATTTGCCGGTATGCCGTCGACGGCAACAATATAATCTCCGGCTTTTGCTTCAACCCCCGGTTCCGTCAACGGCGAGCGCAAAGAGGGACTCCAGGTTTCCCCCTTGTAGATCTTATCCAGCCGGAAAAAACCGCTTTCATCACGTGATACCGCTGCTCCCAACAGGCCGGTACGAATACGTTCCGGGCGATCCGTCTCACCGGTTGTTACGTAAGCATGTCCGCAATTCAGTTCGCCGATCATTTCTCCGATCACATAATTCAGGTCGAGACGGTTTTTGATAAAAGGAACCAGTACGGCATACTTCTCCTTCATTGCTTTCCAATCTACCCCATGCATATTCTCCACATAAAACCCGTCGCGGAAAGCGCGCCATGCCTCGTCAAAGATCTGCGCCCATTCTTTCGGATAGTCCGTCGTAATTTTCATATCCGAAAGATGAACGGCCTTGTCAAGGGATACTTTCCCGACAGGAATATCTGTTACATACACCTGTCCTCCTTTAAAAAAACCGGCCTTTTTGCCTCCCGGTTCCACCCACATTTGTGCGCCGTCGGCCACTGATTCTTCTTTCTTTTTATCAAGATCATAAACAAACGTAGAGCCACTGCGGTTATAATACACTTTATCTCCGGCCGCATAAAAGTTGCCGTAATGACCCGGCGTCAGGGGAAGTTTGACGATACGGCCGGAAAGTTCATCCGTATCAATCACCATATCCTTAGCAGACGGATCCTCCTTTTTGTCGTCTTTCTTATCCTCTTCTACTTTTACTTCCACTTTCTTAATATCCGCTCCGTCGTCTTTCTGGATAAACGGCGACGGGGTATCTTTTTTCAGCAAAGCGAGGTAAACGCCATTCTCATTCCGGTATACATGATTCCATTCTTTCGAGCCATAGACCGGATTAAAATCGCGGGACGAACTAAAGACCAAATATTTGCCGTCGGAACTAAACACAGGAGAACCGGAGTTATACCAGCGATCCGTCACGGGATACTCTTTCTTTTCCGGCAGATTATACACATATACGATCGAAAAATCATTCGACGCATCACGTGTATAGGTAAGCCATTTGCTGTCGGGCGAGAATGTCACTCCACGCGGGGCGCCGACAGGATCTTGCAGAACGACCGTCTTATTTTTATTCAATATATTCAAAAGAATCACCCTGTTTTTACGGTCGGTATAGACGATATAATGACTGTTCGGGCTCCATTGGAAATCGCGGATATAGGTGTCATTATTTTTCGTCAGTGCAATCGCTTCGCCACCTTCGGCCGGTTGTATATAAAGTTCCGTTTCGCCGGAAACATCCGAGATATATGCAATATGTTTCCCGTCGGGCGACCATGTCGCGGAACGTTCGTGAACACCGGGGGTACGCGTCATATTCTTTGTCACCCCCTGTTCGGCCGGCAGGTTAAAAAGCTCGCCGCGCGCGGTAACGACCACCCGTTTGCCGTCCGGCGAAAGGCTGGCTGCTGACAGATATTTACCCCCGTCTTTTATTTCACTCCGCGCATATACATGATCTGAAGTAAGCGTAATATTCACTTTTTCCGCTTTTTTTGCGGCAGGATCTAATTTATAAATATAGCCTCCATTCTCAAAAACGATTTGCTTTCCGTTCGTGCTTGGAAATTTCACATCGTAATCTTTGAAGTCCGTGACCTTTGCCGTTTCTTTTGTAACGGTATGATAAACGAAGACATTCATCGTGCGGTCGCGATCGGAAAGAAAATAAATCTCATCATCAATCCACATCGGGAAAATATCCTGCGCGTCGTTATTGGTTATATTTTCAACACTTTTCTTATCCGCATCATAGATCCACACATCATCCGCCATTCCTCCTTTGTAATACTTCCAGGTACGAAACTCACGCATTACCCGGTTGTATGCCAGTTTTTTCCCGTCGGGCGAATAACTGCAAAAGCCGCCTTCCGGCAGGGGAATCACCTCGGAAAGTCCCCCTTCTCTGCCGGCTACGTATAGCTTTCCGGTAAATCCGCCACCGATACGGTTACGGTAAACTATTCCGTTCCCATCCGTTGTCCAACATATAACAATATTATTTGGCCCCATACGATCGCCAAGGTCATCCCGTTGGTTTGTTGCGGTATACGTCAGCCGTAAAGGTTCGCCTCCTTCGGCAGGAATTGAATAAACTTCCGTGTTCCCGTCATAATGACCGGTAAAGGCGATCGTTCTGCCGTCCGGCGAAAAACGGGGAAACATTTCATATCCCACATGCGAAGTAAGGCGCTTCGCTTCGCCTCCGTTTAGCGGCGCCTTATACAAATCGCCGGCATACGTAAACACGATCTCGGAACCGTTCGTCGACGGAAAACGCAATAAACGGGCCTCTTCCGCATTCCCTGTTACAACGGCAAAAGCCATACATAACATACCGTATAAAAAAACTCTTTTATTCATACTTTTATATTTTAATTTATTTCAAACTCCGTCAGGATCTTCTCTATATCCATCATTTTCCGGCTGCGCTCCCAAGAGAACGTCCGGCTGTTCCGATCCAGATAACCGAACAGATACAATGATTTTTCAAGAAGCATGTATTTATCAGGGAGACTCGTCCTGATAAGCCCGTCCTGATATAACAGTTCGGACAGCATCTGTACTCTGCCCAGCGTATCCCGTTCGCTTCGTCCCTCCTTTTTCAGATCATCCAGTATCCGTTCCTTTTCCGTATCATAAAAATGAGATGACGGACGGCGGAAAAACTGTTTATATACTTCATCGAAACGTTCCTGTATGCGTGAGGTATCCGGATCTTCAACGTTGATCCGGATCAATTTTGCAATCGCATCAAAAAACTCCTGCAAAATACGCATTATAAAATCACGTTCTATCATTTGTCGCTTATGAAAGTTCCAGCATACGAAGAATCGGCTGAACGGCACGTTCACGTATTTCGGGATCAACCGAGATCTCCGGCTTTTCGTCGCGCAGGCATTTGTATAGCTTTTCCATTGTATTTAGGCGCATAAAATTACATTCGTTACAGGCGCATGTACTGTCATTCGGCGGAGCGGGAATAAATAATTTCTGCGGATTCTGCCGGCGCATTTTATGAATTATTCCGCTTTCCGTTGTTACGATAAACTGTGTTTTGGGGGATTCGTCCGTGTAGCGCAGCAGGGCCGCCGTCGAACCGATAAAATCAGCGATAGTCAGGACGGGCTGTTTACACTCAGGATGCGCAATCACTTCCGCGTCGGGATATTCTTTTTTAAGCGCCACGATCTTTTCCGCCGAAAACTGTTCATGTACATGACAAGCGCCGTCCCATAGCAGCATCTGCCGTCCGGTAATACTATTGATATAATTACCCAGATTACGGTCGGGGCCAAAAATCAGCCGGGCCTCTTTGGGGAACGAATCGACAATTTTACGGACATTCGTCGACGTAACCACTACATCCGTCAACGCTTTCACTGCCGCCGTTGTATTTACATACGAGATCACCTGATATCCGGGATGCGCTTTGACAAATTTTTCAAATTCACCGGCCGGACAACTGTCGGCTAACGAACATCCGGCGTTCCGGTCAGGGATGAGTACTTTTTTGTCCGGAGAAAGTATTTTTGCCGTTTCACCCATAAAATGCACGCCGCACAGTACAATTATATCTGCCGTTGTTTTTGCCGCCCATTGCGCCAACGCCAGGCTATCTCCTACATAATCCGCAATATCCTGAACATCTCCCGTCTGATAATAATGAGCCATGATGATTGCGTTTTTCTCTTTACGCATACGGTTTATTTCTGCCTTCCAATCCATCCTTTTTCAAGTTATATAACGATACAAAGATACAAATATAGTACAAGCCGAAAGGAATACAAAATAAAAATCAAACCGGCGAAACAAATCATTAACCAAATCCGCTTGTTATATTAAAAAAAACAATTACTTTTGCCGAAAAATAACAAATTTGTAAGCAAAAAAATGGGATCAAACAAGATTATCGGAGAAAAAATTAAGAATATCCGGGAAATGAAAAACATCTCGGTCGTAGAAATGGCCGAACGGTCAGGATTAGAAGAAGATCAAATTACGCGAATTGAAGGAAACGAAGATTTCCCGTCATTAGCCCCGTTAATTAAAATCGCGCGCGTACTTGGCGTACGTTTAGGAACATTTCTTGACGACCAGCAGGAACTGGGGCCTGTCATCTGCCGCCGGGAAAGTCTTAAATGCCGCGAAGGGATCGGCTTCACCAACAACGCGGTGACCAAACATAAATTTATGTCCTACCACGCCCTCTCGACCGACAAATCCGGTCGCCACATGGAACCGTTTATCATTGATGTGGAACCGTCAAAAGACGCTGATTTTGTTTTTTCGACACATGAGGGCGAAGAATTTATCTATGTGATAGAAGGGACGATTGAAATCAATTATGGCAAAAATGTATATGCCTTAAACGAAGGAGACAGCATCTATTACGATTCTATCGTAGCTCATCATGTACATGCCGCAAACAGTCTGCCGGCCAAAATTCTCGGAGTGATCTATACCCCTTATTAAAGATTTGCAGACGGTCGAACCTATAAAACAATTAAAATGGAATTAAGTAACAGGACGCTTGGAGACTGGATAGAATACTGGGCAGGCGTGACGCCGGACAAAGAATACCTTGTATATTCGGATCGTAACCTGCGGTTTACGTGGAAAGAATTTAACCGGCGCGTGGACGACATGGCCAAAGGTCTGCTGGCTGTCGGGGTGAAACGCGGAACACACATCGGTATATGGGCAACGAACGTTCCCGACTGGCTGACGTTCCTTTTTGCAGGGGCGAAAATCGGAGCGGTACTGGTAACGGTCAACACCAGTTACAAACAAAGCGAACTGGAGTTTCTGGTAAAAGATTCCGATATACATACGTTGTGCATCACGGAAGGCGTTTTCGACGGCAATTATGTAGACATGACCTATACGATGCTGCCGGAATTAAAAGAAAGTCAACGGGGATACCTGCATAGCAAACGTTTCCCGGAGCTACACAATGTCGTCTACATCGGACAGGAAAAATACCGCGGCATGTACAACACCGCCGAGATCTTATTGCTGGGCAGTAATGTGGAGGACCGGGAACTGGAGCAGGTCAAAAAACAGGTGTGCTGTCACGATGTGGTCAATATGCAGTACACCTCCGGCACGACCGGATTCCCGAAAGGCGTGATGCTGACGCATTATAACATTGCGAACAACGGATATTTTACCGGGGAAGGGATGGGTTTCACGGCAGAAGACAAATTATGCTGTTGCGTGCCGCTGTTTCATTGCTTCGGCGTGGTATTGGCGTCCATGAACGTACTGACGCACGGCTGCACGCAGGTGATGGTCGAAAAGTTCGACCCGCTGGTCGTACTGGCTTCCGTGCATAAGGAAAGATGCACCGCCCTGTACGGGGTGCCTACCATGTTTATTGCGGAAATGAATCATCCGATGTTCGATATGTTCGACCTGACTTCGCTCCGGACCGGGATCATGGCCGGTTCACTCTGCCCGGTCGAAGTGATGCGCGCCGTAACGGAAAAAATGCACATCACACACATCACAAGCGTATACGGTTTGACGGAAAGTTCGCCGGGGATGACCCATTCCGTCCTCGAAGATTCGTTTGAAGACCGTTGCACGACGGTAGGCCGCGAATACCCGTTTACGGAAGTGAAGATTCTGGATCCCGAAACAAAAGAGGAATGTCCGGCGGACATGCAGGGAGAGGTCTGTTGCCGCGGATACCTTGTGATGAAAGGATACTATAAAAATCCCAAAGCAACGGCCGAAGTGATCGACGAGGACGGATGGCTTCATTCGGGCGACCTTGGCGTAAGGGACGAAAAGGGATATTACCGCATCACAGGACGTATCAAAGACATGATCATCCGTGGAGGAGAAAATATTTATCCACGGGAGATTGAAGAATTTTTATATCATCTGGAAGGCGTGCGGGACGTACAGGTCGCCGCCGTACCTTCCCGGAAATATGGCGAAGAAGTAGGCGCGTTCATCATCCCCAAGGGGGATATAAGCCTGACGGAAGATATTGTAAAAGACTTTTGCCGGGGTAAAATCGCACGCCACAAAATACCGAAATACATCTTTTTCGTCGACGAATTTCCAATGACCGGAAGCGGCAAAATACAAAAATTCAAACTCCGGGATCTGAGCCTTCAACTACTCGCCGCAAAGGGCATTGAACCGCTTTGACCGCAAGCCCATAGCCCGACCTTTCAGCGCCTGAATTTGAGATAAGAAAGCTTCCATACCAAAAATCAACAGATTAATTCGCCGCAGGTGATACATATCAATAGAAAATGAATCATCCGCCCCTTAGATGGAGGTATGTCAAAAGTCCGTTTTTCGTCATGACGGAGGCGTGCACCGCGACGGCTGGATTTCGGATGATACAAAACGATAGCCGGCACATTTTAAAACAGGATGTCCCCGTTCGCTTTTTTGGAAAGTAAT
>JAIRKN010000255.1 GCA_031260095.1 Tannerella sp.
TAACGGATGCCTTTCTTTTTCAGTTCTTCCCGGATGGCATGTACTAACTGGTATGCAAGGATGCCGGTAAAGAGATGGGCTTCCGTGTTGACGTCCTTTTGGTGAAAGATCGGACGTACATCAAGGTCGGTTTTCAGGCAGCGGAATGTACTTTCTATTTCCCTGATCGTGTTGTATATCTCCCAAACCGTCTCCTCTGTGAGTTCCTTTAACGAACATCTTACAAAATACAGGCTGTCGGGAGCGCTCTTTTCGTTTCGTATCCATGTCATGGCGCTGACCGTTTTGTCGTCCGACACCTGCAACTCTATATCATAGAGTTTACTGATAGACGGATATTTCTCTATTGCCCGACCGATACGGCGGTTGACCATGTCTTCCCGCTTCACGCCGTGTTTCTTCGACAGGGAAACTTTTATCGTTTCCAAATACTGCTCGAAGCGTTCGGTCGGTTTCCTGTTTATGCTTTCCTGCTTCGTCTGTTTTTGAGCGCTTTTTACGTACATATACAGATCCGTCTGTTCCGTACCACTGTTCTTTAGCATCTGTATTTCTATCGGATTCCCGCGACGGTCATGAATCTTTACCGCAGAGGCATCCGGCGGTATGCACTCTTTCAGCCAAACCAATTTTATAATACCTTCATTATCGGCTAAATACAAATTTGGTAACCTCGACTAATAGCCCGATTCCATGCCGTTTTGAAGGGTATTTTTGCCAAGTTGGGTCAATAGTCAGCGGGCAAACTAATGCTAAACCATAAGACCTGGTAATGCTTGCAACGGATAAGTCTGTTACATAATTACCCATATTTTCGGCACAGAACAGCGTGCACTTTACCGATAATCCTTGAGATGAAACCCATTCCAACAACTTTTTAATACCTTCAGAGTTATTATCGAAGGTGCTGTGTGCTAATACTTTTTCTTCTAATGACATAAGGGATGCATCAAATGTTTTTTTACCTATATCAAGTCCTACAAAATGAGAATAATTCATAACTTTGTATTTACAGTATTAAACATAAAGGAGAAAGAGCTAATACATTTATTAGGTCATCAGCCTACAATTCTAACGGGCTAAGTTCTCTCAAGAAAAGAATTGCAGTCTGATTCAGCTTATAGTCATACAAAGACTAGTTTCAAAATTAGTTCACTGCAACTCTTCTTTTATAAAAATCAATATGCAATTTGTATATTGATTTTTAATACTGCAAAAGTAAATGTTTCAAAAGCCAGGACGTACCCTCCTTTTGTGTCTTTTTCCGGTCAGTTTACGATCAGGACGCCGGAATCCGTATCGGTGTTATTAAGACGTTTACTGCCATCTTTCATTTTACGGCCATAATTGAAATTCCAGGCAAACTTAAGCAATAACATCCGAGAAAAATCATTCGCATACGCATCCATTTTTGCAGAAGAATAGAGGTTCCTGTTTTCCGAATATCGTTTATATTGTCCGGAGAATGGCAGCATGATTCCAACTCCTGCCGTAAACTTACCGGTATTGTAATTCAACATTGTTATGTGCATATTTTCGCCGCCGGTCAAGGTTTCTCCGGAAAACCGGTCGTATGCGCTACCGGCCTGGAATATTGCGGTAAACTTCTTATACATAGCCATCGCCTGCACCCTGTAATACCAATTTATATGGGTATGTTTATACGTATTGCCATTACTGATGTAATGATTGACTCCGCCTGTTAACGAGATCATAAGGATTTTCCGAATTGGCCCGGCGGATAAGGTCAACTCACTATTCAGTTTCCGCCAGTTTTTATGATTATCCCAGGTACGTATAAATTTGTCATTTTCTCTCAGGATCTCTTCCATGACCGGCTTTGGAGAATAGATATACGAATTAAAGAGATTGATCCCGTAAATACCTTTTTTCCAGTTAAACAACAGATTTGCGCTATAATTCAGTTGGGGTTTTAATGCAGGATTTCCACGTATAAGCTGTAAAGTGTCGATATATTGGTCAACCGGACTTAAATTCGACAAAGATGGGGAGGTATTATCAATTTCCCCTTTCAGGCGGACGAACATGCTGCGTGAAAAATCATATTGCAACGTCAGTTTCGGACGGAACGTATAAAACGTATAGTCGTCCTCTCCCTTTTGTTTTGCCTGCGAACGGGAAAGTCCGGCGCCCCCGGTATAATTGAATTTATCTCTTTTACCTGCGTATTCAACATACAGGTAAGTGTCTGCCTGGTCCATTTTTGTCCGGGTACGGACCGTCCCGGAATAATCATTATCGGCAAAAGCCTGCGTATGTTTTATTCCTGTCGTAAAACGACCGGCATTTTCAAATGTTTTCTCATAAATGCCCTCGCCGATGATCGAATATTTATCTCCGTCCACAATCGAAACAATATCATTGATCACCTCTCCGGACCTCTTTTCTTCATATAGTTGATCTATATCCGAATGAATATACGTTCCTACAACATTTAATATAATATTCTGTTTATTTTTCAACGAACGAATATAATAAACGTCGACCGACGGTAAGTGTTGAAAGCTGTTTGAGCCCTGGTATGTACTGGTTCTGTCTGTCGTATTCAACGATGTATATTGGGTCGAATATCTCATTTTCTCTTCTTTTGAAAAAGAATGGCGCAATGCCGCATTGAAATAATATTTCCCCTCTTCCAGTAAATTATAATTGAATGACGTCTGATGCGTGTCTTCCGACAGATCACCGGGCGAGCCTTCTGAAAAACGCGTCATACGGCTACCATCGGAAAAATTAAACGTCCGTTCTTCATTTGCCCATACTTTAGACGGATTACGGTAACGAACCGCATAATTCAATCCGAATACGGACTTCTTATAATTAAATTTGGCTGCTACCTGGTCATCCCCAAAATCGGTAGTAACCGCATTCCCTAAATCTACACTTACAGATCCGCCGGCTACCTCGCGCCTGATAATGTAATTAATGACCACATCCGCGCCTCCATAACGCAGACCCGGATTATCCAGGTATTCTACACGGATCACTTCGTTCGGCTGTAACGCCCTTACATCTTCATGGTTTACTTTTACTCCGTTAATGCAGAACCGGAGGCTTTCATCTCCCGGAAGTGAAACGGTATTTGTCACCGGATTAACCGTCAGACGGGGAAACTGAATCGTATTTAAAAGGTTTATCCCGTTACTTGAATTTGCTTTCTGCTGTTCGGTTATAAATACGATTTGACGGTCTGCTTTATACGTCGTATTGGAGGCCGTGACGGTTACCGTACCCAATTGTGCGGTTTCCTCTTCCATCAGAAGATCTCCCAGTTCTACCGACTTTGTCAGTCCGTTCAGTGAGAGCGTCTGAGGCGCAAAACCCAAATACGATACGATAACCATATAATCCCCTGTTGAAACATTCTTAAATTCAAAATAACCTTTCGGATCACTGGTTATACCGGCTACAAACGCAGAGTCGGCTGCGTTCAACGTAACATTCGCAAATTCCAACGGTATTTCTCTGTTTTCCTCCATCATCATAACCCGCCCTGAAATACGGTGTTGAGCATACATTTGTGATATCCCGGACAGACACGCGACCATCACCATCATCTTTGTTCCTAACTTTTTCATAACTTCAATTTTTTTATATGATTACTATTTTTTTCCTGCCATAATATTCGTATCAATAAAATGACAGGACAAAGTTAGGCGTGATATGGCCGGAAAAGTTTTTCCTCACATGGACATCGCCGGACAAAGTCAGAAATAAAAGCGGCTTTTTTACAGCCGCTTAGATTATTCTTCCGATTCTATATGTGGACATTTTATTAGCTCAATAGTTCCAAAGGTCTGTTTCTAAAGACCGGTCTTTATGAATTTCCGCCGGGCGACGTTGCTGATTCATCTTTTCTTTGATCCGCTGCTTACGTTTTGTTACCGACGAGGGTGAGATTCCGGTAAGCGTCGATATCACGGAAGTAGTAAGACGCAGCTTGATCAGACAGCAATAGCGGACGTCCTCTTCGGTCAATGCGGGAAAATCCGTATGCAGGCGGTAAGAAAATCCGTCAAACAACTGATTAATTGCATGAATGATTCCGGGCCATTGCACTTCGTCTATATAACGCGATTTTTTACTTAATTTATTCAGTACTTCCGTATTCGCTATCACCTGAGCCGTAAGAAACCGCTCCCGTTCCTGTAGACGGGCATTTTCTCCAATAAGCGTTTCATACGCAAATAACTCCTGGTCTTTTTGATACATCGACCGGGAATACTGTTCAATATCTTTCTGTAACGTCTTGTTGTTTTGTTTCAGGAGTTCATTATCTGCTACAAGCTGTTCTATTTCCTGCTTTAATTCACCGCTTTCGTCAAGTTGTACGGACAATGACCGGATTAATTCCTCATTTTTTGAGATCACAGCCTCGTTTTCTTTTAACCGGATGGTATGGCTATGTAGCTGTTCCCTCGCTTTTCGGACAGAGCGCTCTTTCTTAAGGATCTTTCGCTGATAGAAAAAAATCAATGCGGCAATCAGGATTAAAATCCCAAGGATGCGTTGCCTTAATTGTCCGCGTTCTATCTCCAACATCAGGTTATCCTTCAGTAGCTTATTCTGTATATATTGTCTTTCACGATCAATTTTTATCTTGTTACGACTTTTATCCATAATCCTGTTTGCAGAAATCCCAAGATCATTTATAACTGCCGGTTTTCCTTCTTTCGTGCGAATAACATTTTTATACATTTCAAGGATCATTTCCAGAATATCAATTTCAATATCTGCAACAGGATGCCTCCTGTCAAATACCGGCTGCCAGAAATTTATATATGTACGCGCCGAATCCAGTTGGCCCAATCCAATCCATGTACTTATATAATCCAATTTCAGCTCATTCCCAACCTCCATACGGCTTTCCATATCCTGCAAAACAGCCAGGGCTTCTTTACTCCTCCCGGAAATATTTAATAGATTAACGTAACTTCTTACTAAACCATATTCTAAATCACTATTTTGCCTGTGTGCTAATTCCATGGCCTGCTTCGTATATTTCAGGATGGAATCCAACTCATTTTCCCATGTAAACTGCCTTATTATACTACTGTATGTAAGAATATCCCACTTTTCTCCTGCATATTTTTTTGAAATCGCTATCAGATCCCGGATTTTATCTGCATTTACGGGTACTTCATATAGAGAAACTAACCGGAAACCAATTTCCCTTACCATAGAAGTGTCCGATTTTTGATCCGCTATCCGCAAAGCTTCTTCCAGTAACCGTATCTCCCCGGCAATGTTAACATCCGACCAGTTTACCTGATCTGCCGCCAACAAATAAGCATCCGGTAAACGGGGAGATGCTGTTTTTTTATAATAATCGAGCGTAAAAAGTATCAGGGTATCATTTACAAGGCTACGCTGTTGTTTCTGATGTATCCTGGTAAGCCAGAAAGCATAATCCGCCTTATCCGCATCCGGTAACTCCAGAGGATTCGCCACTTCTTCCAGAATCATCGCCAGACTGTCCGGCTTACGTTCCAATAACTCTTCCATAAAGGTTTCTGCCGGCATTTTAAAAGAAGTACCGGGTTTACAAGCTACTAATATGATAAAGCAAATGATATATAAAAAGACACTTAATTTTCTCATAATACGATAATTTATGTGCAAAG
>JAIRKN010000261.1 GCA_031260095.1 Tannerella sp.
TGCAGAGGGGACTATCGAGATTTCCTCATCCCTGGATTGCTTCACCCTGCGGGTTCGCAATAACGAAGGCAGGGAACGGGTTCGCATTCGCTGCTTCCTCCGGTACTACTGCCGGATAAAGGCGTGATTCATTTCGGACGGGCAGTAGAAAGGCATGGCGGAATACTTCTTCTATTTTTCCCCCTTTCCTGTGAGAATGCACATAAAGACACCATCTTTATGCATATCAAGACCACAAACTCTGTTCGTAGTTTTATGTGTTTTATTGTTACAGCCTAAAAGTACTAAAGCTTGAGGATAAACAGAAGGTGTGGTTTTTTTTTATTCAACGCATTTATAAATTCAAAAATTTTATGTAAGTTTGTATTCGAAACAACAATTTGCGCTTTATGAAAAGTAACGACTGGAAAGAGTGGGGGGGGATGGTCTATTCGACCCGTCCCGATTATAAATACGACACGGGAGAAGAGGAGGATGAGGAGGAGAGGCTGCCAAACGAAAAACAATCATTACGCATATCATTGGATAAAAAACACCGTGGAGGTAAAACAGTTACCTTGATTACCGGTTTCCGTGGTAAAAATGAAGATCTGGTAGCTCTCTGCAAACTCCTGAAAGTGAAATGCGGCGTAGGTGGCTCGGCGAAAGAAGGTGAAATCATCATTCAGGGAGATCTCCGACACAAAATTGCGGACATTCTGACAAAGGAGGGTTTCGGGAAAATAAAAACCCTTGGATAAATCACTCCATATCCCAACCGTTGAACGATTCTAAGACTACACGATTCAATATTCAAACAAATGCTCACCCTATACAGCGCATCCGCAGGAACAGGAAAAACCCATACATTAACCGGCGAATACCTCTCTCTACTCTTTAATGGACAGGAACGGCACCGGCATATACTCGCCGTAACCTTTACCAATAAAGCGACAGCAGAGATGAAAGGCCGCATCATCGACGAATTATTCCGTCTCGCCAACTACCAATCATCCGCTTATCTGGAACAACTCTCCGACAACGGGAGGAAAAGCGAAGTGGAAATACACACTCAGGCAAAGAAAATATTAATCGCCATCCTGCATGATTATTCCGCATTTAATATCAGTACGATCGACCACTTTTTCCAGCATACCATACGGGCATTTACTCGCGAAATCGGGTTGCAGAGAAACTATAAGATCGAACTGGACGAAAACCAAATGATGGAAGACGCTGTGGAAAGCATGCTCGCCGGACTGGAGAAAAACGAAAATACCGCCCTGATGGATTGGTTACTACGCTTTACGGAAGATAAGATCGAAGAAGGAGGCAGTTGGGATATACGGAGGGATATTATCAAACTGGGCGGGCAACTGTTTAAAGAAACGTATAAATCACACAGTGATGAAGCCAAGGAAGAACTGAAACAAAAGGAGTTTCTCTCGGATTATCGCAATGAACTCTACCGGATCATTCAATCTACACAAAAAACGGCAAAAGAATTAGGCGAAAAAGGTCTTTTACTGATGAAACAACATGGCATGCAGCCTTCGGATTTCAAAGGTGGTAGTCGATCCGTTTTTCTCTATTTCGAAAAACTTGCCGCAGGGAAGATGGATAAGCCCACAGCGACCTTCTGCAACTTAGTCGATAATCCGGATGAATATCTTACCAAAACGGCTACCCCCGGACAAAAACACGCGGCCGGACAGATCTATACCAACGGAATGAATGAACTGATAACCGGCATTGTGTCTTTTTTCGAAAACCTGACGCCTTATTACACCGCCAACGAGATCGCACGTAATTTCTACGCACTGGGGATTCTGACCGACCTGTCGCAACACATCGCGGTGTGGCGTGAGGAAAATAATAAAATGCTGATTGCCGATACGACGGAACTACTCCATAAAGTAATTGACAATAGCGAGATCCCGTTTATCTATGAAAAGACCGGTACGCGCATCGAACACTACATGATCGACGAGTTTCAGGACACAAGCGGCATGCAGTGGTCAAACTTCCGTCCCCTCCTGAAAGACAGTCTCGACAGCGGCCGCCGTAACCTGATCGTAGGAGATGTTAAACAAAGCATCTACCGTTTTCGTAATTCGGACTGGACGCTCCTGGAGAGGAAAGTAAAGGAAGAATTTCCGCAGCAGGTAAACGAAAAAAAGTTGGACGTGAACTGGCGCAGTTGCCGTCATATTGTAGAGTTCAATAATATGCTGTTCAACGCTATTCCGGTCATTTTGCAACAATCCTACAATGAGGAGATGGACCGGTCATCTTTATCGGATGAGGATAAAAACGAATACAATACCCGCATCATTTCCGCTTACAAAGATGCTTCGCAGCATGTCTCCAAACCGTTTGCCGGTAAAGACGGACACGTACGGATACAATTCCTTACCGATACCGAGGACAAAACGTGGCAGGATCTGAGCCTGGAACAACTGCCCCGCATCGTAGAACAATTACAGGATAACGGATACGAGTTGCGCGACATCGCCATCCTGACCCGCACCGGAAAAGAAGGATTACAAGCCGCGGAAACGTTGCTCGGATACAAGGAAGCGCACCCGGAATCCAACTATAAATATGATATTATCTCGGAAGACTCGCTGACGATCCATTCGTCCCTCTCCGTACGTTGGCTGGTGGCCCTGCTCAGATACCTGAATCAACCGGATACAGCAAGCAATTACTACATGGTACTCCTTTCCTATACCATTCTGCGGAGAAAACAACAATCCCTCATTCGGAAAACGGAGTCTTCCGTTCCGGGGCAAACGCCTGATCCCGAAACAGACGATGCGATAACAGGCAACGACCTTTTCCGCCCATTTCCGAAAGAAATAATGAAGGCGCTCCGAAAACTGGCAAACCGACCCCTCTACGAACTTACGGAAGGGTTGTTCCGGCTCTTTGAAAAGGATTTTCCGGAAAATGAACTGGTTTTCGTCCAGGCATTCCTCGACACGGTAGCCGAGTATGCCATAAATGAAACGGCGGATACGGGACAATTCATTACATGGTGGAACGAAACGGGATGCAGGAAAAAAATTATCACCCCCGATTCCCAGAACGCCATCCGCATCATGACGATACATAAAGCGAAAGGACTCGGATTTAAAGTAGTGATTCTCCCCTTCGCAGAATGGAAAACAGACCAGAAAGACGCGATTATCTGGTGCCGGACCCGACAAAAACCGTTCGACAAACTAAGCCTGATACCGGTAAAATATGGAGCTATCCTGAAAAATACGTTCTTTGCGCCCGACTATTTCCACGAAAAACTGCATGCTTATATGGATAACCTCAATACGCTATACGTAGCATTTACCCGTGCGAAAGAAGAACTCATTGTGATGACGCCCCAACCGAAAAGCGAAACGCCTGCCATATCGCGCCTTTTATGGGAAGGATTGCAGACGGACACACAATATCCGTTTGATACCGAAAGCAGGATGTACGAACGCGGAAGGTGGTGGCATACGACATCGGATAAAACACGTTCCGATACGGAAGAACTGCCCGTTAAACGTCTGTATTCCGTATCGCCGGACAATCGGATGCAACTCCGCCTGCACCGTAAAGGAGGCTTCCCGGATGACGAAAAACGCAAATACGGAATACTGGTGCATGACGTTCTGAGTCGCATCGAAACGCGGGAGGATATTATTTCAGTTGTATCGGAAATGTATACATCGGGAGAAATAAGCCGGGAAGAATACGCTATCCTGAAGGAAAAACTAATGATCCTGACCGGTAAGGAGGAAGTAAAACATTGGTTTGACGGCTCCATGCAGGTCATGAATGAAGCGGAAATACTGTCCGGGAAAGGAACCTCACAACGCCCGGACCGGATCATGACGGATAAAAACAAACAGGTCATTGTCGTAGATTATAAATCCGGCGAACATAAAGAAAAATACCACCGCCGCCAGATCGAAAAATACATCTCCCTGATCCGTGAAATGGGATATACGGACATAGAAGGTTACCTGTGGTATATTACGCTTGATGAGATTGAAAAGTACATTTTTTGAACATCTTTTTTTTATTAGGGAAAAAAACCATATTTTTGCGACACTTAAAAAGAAATGCGCCGCATCGGAAAAATAAAAGTACATAAAGTACACAAAGAAGGGACCGGACTGTTGTTGTCCTTGTTTACGGTATTATTTATCGTAAACCTGGCTTTATTTTATGTCGTAAGTAATAAATTTATGTTCTACAGTATACTGGCCGCCTCCACGATCTTATTCTTTATCGTGCTTAATTTTTTCCGCAGTCCTTACCGTCGTTTCCCGTATGATTCCGAAGGTCTTGTCATCGCCCCTGCCGACGGTACGATCGTAGCAATAGAGGAAGTAGACGAAAACCAATACTTCAAAGATAAACGCCTGCAAGTATCTATCTTCATGTCTGTCTTCAACGTACATGCCAACTGGTTTCCGGTGAACGGCACGATTCAACACGTTTCTCACCACCACGGCCGTTTCCGGGCAGCCTACCTCCCGAAAAGCAGCGCCGAAAACGAACGCTCTACGATTGTGATCAGGACGGACTATGGCGTTGATGTGCTGACGCGCCAGATCGCAGGCGCTATCGCACGCCGCATCGTGACGTATGCAAAAGAAGGCGAATATTATGAAGTCAATGACCAAATGGGATTCATAAAGTTCGGCTCACGGGTAGACACTTTCCTCCCTTTAGACACGGAAATACTCGTTGAAATGGACCAGAAAGTAACCGGAAATCAAACTCCGATCGCCCGCTTAGGCAAGATCACTTACACGCCAAAAGCCGCCGCTGTACCGGAAAAAGGTCCGAAAGCCGCCCCGGCCGTACGCACCGGATCTCCTAACGACAGCTCCGGGAAAGGTAACGGACGCTATAGGAACAGTAACGGACGCTCCGGGAACAATAACAAACGCTCCGGGAACAATAACGAGCGCTCCGAGAACAGTAACAGACGCTCCGGGAACAGTAACAGACGCTCCGGGAACAGTAACAG
>JAIRKN010000094.1 GCA_031260095.1 Tannerella sp.
CCTCCTTTCCGGGGTGACAGTGGCAGGTTATGATGTGATCATTAACATAGCCGACTGCTTGCAGATGTGCATAACAAATTGTAGAGCCGAAAAACTTGAATCCCCGTTTTTTCAGATCCTTACTGATCGCATCGGATAATGGAGTAGAGGCCGGAACATCTTTTAAATTTTCCCAGTGATTGACGACCGGTTTACCTTCCGGTAAGAACGATTTCAGATAAGCGCAGAAACTGCCGGCTTCCTGTTGTATTGCAAGAAAATGGTTTGCGTTAGAGATAGTGGCTTCAATTTTTTTCCGGTTTCGTATGATTCCATTGTCCTGCATCAGGCGTTCGACGTCTTTGTCTGTGAAACGAGCCACTTTTTCGGCCTCAAAGCCTGCGAATGCCTTGCGGTATCCTTCGCGCCGGCGCAGTATCGTGATCCAACTGAGGCCGGCCTGTGAACTTTCAAGTACGATAAATTCAAACATGATTTTATCATCAGTAACTTCTTTCCCCCATTCATTATCGTGGTAATCGACATACAACGGATCATTACCACACCATTCGCAACGTTGTTTTTCCGCTTTCATCCTCCGTATTCATATAATCACAACAAAAACTCCTCCATATTATCGGGAGTAACTACCGAAAAGGCGCTTCCGGTATAATTCTCTAAGAACTTCTTCGGCATTTTATATTTGGCGGAAGGATTCCATTTAAACTCAAAGGCATGAATTTGTCCGTCGCCTTCTTCTATATAATCTATTTCGTTTTGGTCGGTAGTCCGCCAAAACCAACTGTTACGCCACATCTTATCATATTCCAACTTTTTCTGTCTTTCGGAAATGATATAATTTTCCCACAGCGATCCAATATCGGAACGGCTTTCCGTCAAGGAGAAATCCGCAATAATCGCATTTCGGATACCATTATCGTAGAAGTATATCTTCCTGCTGTTCTTTAGTTCGTTTCGGAGGTTGCGACTAAATGAGCTTAGACGGAAAATAACATAGCATTGTTCTAACAGTACCACGTATTTCTCTACCGTTTTGCTATCTAACCCGCAAAGTTGGCCTAATTCCGAATAGGATACCTGATTACCGATTTGGAAAGCAATCGCTTGCAACAGCTTTAAGATCTTCTCCGGTTTCTTGATTTGCTCCCACATTAAGATGTCCTTATAGAGATAATTATCCGAAAGCTGTTTCAGTATCTCTTTTTCATCCCCCGGATGATTTACGATATCAGGGTAGTAACCATAGACTAAACGGTGAGGTAGCAGTCTTTTTTCGTCCAGCAGTCCGTGATGCCTAACCATTTCTGCAAAAGAGAGCGGATACATTTTGTATTCCCATTTTCTCCCGGTAAGCGGTTCGTTTATCTCATTTGCCAAATCAAAAGAAGAACTACCGCTTGCGATCAGTTGCACTCCGGGTAATTCGTCGGTGATCAGTTTTAACTTCAAACCTATATCTTTTATTCGTTGTGCTTCATCAATAACAACATACTTTTTGTTCCCGAAAATATACTTTAAACGAGTAGACGATATATTTTCAAAAAGACTCTGCACATCTAATTCGTCGCCATTAAGCCAAATCATTTCATCAGAGCCTTTAAAGAGTTCTTTTATCAAAGTTGTTTTTCCTACCTGCCGGGCGCCCATTAGTATGATCGCCTTGCCCTTGTTCAGCTTATCTCTTATAGTATCTTCCAGTATCCTGTGTATCATTTCAAATATATTCTGTCACAAAAATGATTTGCGTGTGGGATTGCTGTCAGTAGCTTGATTGTACCGGGCGCATGATGAAGGTAAATTCATGATTATCGTACGGGATCCTGTATTTTTCCACCGGGAGCGCTCCCCAACTGTTTACACACCCCAGTCCCATTTGCATTTTGTCGATACAGAAATTTGTAAAGTCGACCTTTTCGACTTCAGATGAATGACGTTGATCTTTTTCCTCGCCGTCGTCCAGGGATTCGATCGTATAGTTCAGAGCCGAAGCCGAGAATGGTGCTGAACTGATAAATTCGAGTCCGTCGCCGTTTACGGCCACTTGTCTCCACCAGCGGATATCTGTTTTTGTCCCTGTTTCCTGCGGACGTATGTAAGGATAGAATTGTTCTTCGACGGTTTGGTTATACCTTCCGATAAAGGTAGAGTGGTTCCGGTCGCTATAATTTTCTGCCGGGCCGCGTCCGTAATACTGTATCCTGTCGAACGATCCGGGCATCTGCATCTGCATACCGAAGCGGAACATGTCGGCTACTTCTTTTGACGGGCCGGCATTAAGTTTTTGTGAGACCCGGATCGTTCCGTCCGCATTTATTAAGTAAGTAAGCGACAGGGTGGCTGACAATTCTTTCATTTCATACTCGGCGGTTACCTCCGTCATCCCCTCTTTCGGTTGATTCCGTAGGGACGTGAGTTTCATTTCCGGCTTACGCCATACTTTGTATTTCTTCTGCAATTGCGCACCAAAATCATTATCTGTCGGTGCGCGCCAGAAGTTCGGTGTAAGAGCGCCCCCATCTTCTATAAATACGCTTCCGTCCACCTCATACCGGCAAAGGAATCCGGTTTTCTTACTGAACTCAATCCGAATAGACGGACCGTCTATAATCAGGTATTGAGCGTCATGATCCCTGGCGGTGATTTGTTTAGCCGGACAGTTTTTGCATTGCGTGTGATTCGTCAGCTTCATATCGGGTAGGGTGAAAGGTGCGATCTCCATCTGACTGCGTGAAACGGTATAGCCTGCGGGCAGCACGGATTCGGCCTTTTTCAGTTTAAAATACACATTCAGTAAAATTTCTTTTCCTGCCGGGATACCGGATTCATCATAATCAAGCCGGAGGGTAGCCGTTTGTTGAGGGGCGACGGGAAGATCCCGGATAATTCCTGTTTGAAGGATTTCCCCATCGGCCAGCAGATGCCACTCCGCATAATAACCGGACAGATCGCGGAAGAAGTTTTCATTAAACACGTTGATTTCCCCGTTTCTCAGATTAGAAGGAGTGGCCCATATTGATTGATAGAAATAGGCCACTTCGTCCGTATGCGGATTCGGCACGCGGTCCGGACTGATCAGCCCGTTATCACAGAAATTATAATCAGACGCATCATAAGGATTAAAATCTCCTCCGTATCCATAGATATCAATACCTTTTGCATTCTTCCAGTGGACGGATTGATCGACAAAATCCCAGATAAAACCACCCTGATACGCGGGATATTTACGGATCAGATCCCAGTACTCCTTAAAACCACCCATTGAATTTCCCATAGCATGTGCGTATTCACATTGGATAAGGGGTTTCGTCACATCGCCCGTCGCATACTTTTCGCTCCCTTTGTAGTCCAGGTACATGGGGCAATAGATATTCGTATATTCATTTCCATGCGCCTGTTCATATTGCACGGGACGACTCTTATCCTCGTTCCTGATCCAATTGTAGCAGGCTTCGAAGTTGGGACCGAAACCGGCTTCATTTCCTAATGACCAGGTAATGACGGAAACGTGGTTAAAGCTGCGTTGTACGTTCCGTTGGTTTCTTTCCAGGTGAGCGATCGCATACGCCGGATTTTTCGCTAACGTACGTTCTCCGTATCCCATTCCGTGTGATTCGAGATTAGCTTCGGCCACCACATAAAGTCCGTACCGGTCGCAAAGCTCATACCACAGATTGTTATCCGGGTAATGACAGGTACGTACGGCATTAATATTTTTTTCTTTCATGATTTTTATATCCTGGAGCATTCTTTCCCGTGACACATAATAACCTGTCTTGGGATCCATTTCGTGGCGGTTGACGCCTTTGATCAGGATCGGCTGCCCGTTTACCAGCAACTGCCCGTTTTTTATTTCCACCTTACGGAAGCCCGTTTTCAGTGAGATCACTTCGAGTGTCCGGTGTCCGTCCGTCAAGATAGCCGTCAGTGTATATAAATTGGGAGTTTCCGCGGTCCATTTTTCGGGGTTAGACACATTCAGTGTGCCGATGATCTTACCGTTTCCTTTGATCGTTTCTGTCGCGATCTCCTTTCCATTCCGGTCTTTTAACCCCAGGCGTACGCTTCCTGCCGAAGAAAGGGACGTTTCAACCCGTAGCGTCCCGTCTTTATACTGTGCATCAAGGTCGGGTGTGATACGGATATCCCGGATATATTTCGGATGTCGTGCATACAGGTAACAATCGCGGCCTACACCGGAAAAGCGGAAAAAATCCTGATCTTCCAGATAAGTCCCGTCGCACCAGCGGAATGTCTGGAATGCAATGAGGTTTTTCCCTGGTTTGAGATATTTAGTAATATCAAATTCCGCTTCCAGTTTACTATCCTCGCTGTACCCGGCAAATTGTCCGTTCACCCACAGGTAGATGTTCGAGGTTACCGAACCGAAATGAGCAAAGATCTGTTTCCCGCTCCAGTTGGCAGGCAGGGTGATTTCACGGCGGTAAGAGCCTGTATGATTATTTTCCACCGGGACTTCGGGCGGATTATTTTTAAACTGGTTACGCCATGCGTACCCGATATTCAAATAGAGCGGATCGCCATACCCGTTCAGTTCCCAGAGTCCCGGGACGGGCATCGTTCCCCAGCCCTTATCGTTGTAGCCGGTTTGATAAAAATCCGTCGGCCGTGCGTCGGAATCTTTCACCCAAAAGAACTTCCAAAGACCGTTCAGACTTAAAAAGTTTTCCGATTTTTCCTTTATCCCTTCCCCGGCCAGTTCTTCAGACTCATACGCAAAATAGTTAGTATGCATCGGAACGCGGTTTACCTGATTAACTTCAGGATCTTTCCACTCATTTCTCTGAGCAAATACGGTTGTAC
>JAIRKN010000118.1 GCA_031260095.1 Tannerella sp.
ATACAGTGCTATTTTTCGCACATATTTTTCCTTATTCTTTTGTGGAGACGATGTGGCCGAAAATGTCCAGACCTACTTGCGAGCCACGCTGACGGGTATTCCCTCGAATCCTGTCTCCAGCCCACACGCTGTTTCGTGGCATAAAAGAGTTTTCAGAGGAAAATACCACGGTAGGATCCTCAAGTGGAAAAACATATTGACAAACGACCGGGAATCTTCGGCGACGGAAATGATTGAATAGCATAATCGTTGCGGGAAAAGTGAGAAAACGTTTGATGTTCAAAACAATGATTCCGGTTGGGAGCGCTTTCCCTGTTCGGATATGAATACCGTGTATCTGATACTCCCGGCTATCGGAAAAACATCACTATTGAACATATCTTACTTCCGGGACAAGTGATATGCCGAATTTTCCGTATACTGCCTGACGTATACTTTCGGCAAATGTTGCGATTTCGTCGCCTGTTGCTTCGCCGTAGTTAACGATGATCAGCGCTTGTTTGTCATAGATTCCGACATTTCCCTGCTTTTTTCCTTTAAGGCCACATTGCTCAATCAGCCAACCGGCAGGCACTTTAACACGGCCATCGGATAGGGGATACGAAGGAATTTTCGGATATTCTTCTTTTAATTCGCCGAACTGTCCCCCGGAGATCACCGGATTCATAAAAAAACTGCCTGCATTACCCAACTTTCCGCACTCCGGCAATTTACAACGGCGTATACCGGTCACCGCATCCCGGACGGCCTGCAATGATAAAGCGGTATCTTTCAACGCATCTTTCAAATTTCCATAGTCAAGTTTATATTCGGGATTTTTCTGCAAGCGGATATTTACATGCGTCACGATATATGGATCGTGGTCGTTTTCCTTAAAAAAGCTATACCTGTAGCTGTAACGACACGCTTCATTCGTAAAAATACGCTTCTCAAACGTTAACTGATTGTATGTTTCCACCGTCTCAACCACATCTTTTATTTCCACACCGTAAGCTCCGATATTCTGGATAGCGGCAGCGCCTGTTTCACCGGGTATACGGGAAAGGTTCTCTACCCCACCCCACCCGTTTGAAACCGCATAAGCGACTACATCGTCCCAGCGTTCCGCCGCCCCTACACGCAATAATACGAATTCCGAAGCATCTTCCGTTAATACGATGCCCTTGATAGCGGAATGAAGAACGATCCCGTTGAAATCATTTATAAATAACAGATTACTCCCTTCGCCGATATGCAGGGAACGGGATTCCTGGAAATATTCATCCCTTAATATACGGTTTAAATCCTCTTCGTTTTCATATTCCATAAACCAACGTGTTCTGGCCGGAACATGAAATGTATTATGAGAATCAAGCGGGTAGTTTTGTTCGATACGCATGAGGTAAAGGGATTAAAAAAAAAGCAAAACGAAGTGAAGCAATCCTGGATAACAGTACCGTAAAAGGATTGCTTAGGGCTTCGCTTCGCCTCACTAATGACGACAAGTTCAGACTTCTGACTTAAATCAATATTGGCGTTCCAACAACCAGGCATCCTGGAAATTAGGAGCATATTTGGATTTGATAGCGTCACGGCTTCTGGCGGCGTCGGTCTTACTGTCAAAGCTGGTGACAATTACGCGCAGCATACCGGAATCATTTTCCGCGACAACAGGCCGGTAGCCTTCATCCGTCATACGCTCTTTCAAGGAATAAGCATTTGTTCTGTTCTTAAAGCTACCGATGACGACGGAATATTTCTTAAGCCCCGCTTCATCCTCGCCGCGTGCCGGTTTCACCTTTTCCTGTCTGACAGACTCATACGAAATTTCTTCTGAAGTCAACACCTCCGAATCATCCTCTTCTTCATTCACCCAATCACTATCATTTGATTTAGCCTGTTCATAAGCGGTTTTATAAGCGCTACTTTTTGATTTGCAGGAGCCAAACACAAACACACAGCATATTGCTGCTCCAAATAACAAAATCTTTTTCATTTTGGTCTATTTTTTATAAATTATTCGCAAAGGTAATTATTTTTATTCTTAAAAAGCAAACTTTGGATATTATTTATTTCAATTCTTTGATACGTATATGACGGAATTTCAGCGGTGATCCATGACCTAAGAATCCGATATGGCCGGATTTATTAAACAGGCCGGGATGTTCTTTCTTATCCAGCGTTCCATTTTTCGTTGCTTCTTTGAGATCGCCGTCCAGGATGACGGTACCGTTAAGCGTCACTTTAATATGGTTTCCGTCGGCCATGATCTCCTGGCTATTCCATTCACCTACCGGTTTGAGATAGCCGCGTTTAGCCGGAATAATGCCATAAACAGAGCCATGACACTGATATTCCTGAATATTTTTATAAACCGGATGCTCACTGTCAAGCACCTGAATCTCCATACCAACATAAGCCGCATCTCCTTCAAGCGGCGTACGGATGCCCACTCCATTATTGGCGGCAGGGGTCAACTGAAACTCAAAGCGATAAATAAAATTGGCATATTCTTTCTTCGTATACAGATTTCCGCCGAATTTCGTATCCGCCGAGAGGGAGATACATCCGTCTTCCATTTTGTAATCCACCAGATTCCCTGTCCATTCATACATATTCGTTCCGTCAAAAAGAACATGGAAGCCCTCCTTCTTTTCCGTTTCCGAAAGTTGATACGGTTCCAGACGCTCCAGTTCCTTCACATAGATATTGCGGTAATACACTTTGCTACCATGCGCCTGAAGTTCTATTTGCTCTATGGAAGGAATGGGTTGCGAATGATCCCAGTAGTTTTCCATGATCACATTGTCGACAACCAGCTCCCCGTTTAACAGAACCGTCACACGATCTCCGATCATTTTTATATAAAACGTATTCCACTCTCCCAGTTTATTATCCGCTACTTTCGGGGGTTTACTCGGATGCGTCTTATTATTGTATAATCCTCCCGATCCGACCTGTGCGCCCACATTCACGCGGGATGTATCCCATATCTGTACCTGGGGCGTCCCGCGAAGATAGATACCGGCGTCGGCTTCCGGCCCGGCAGGATCAAGCCTCCAGTCAATATACATTTCAAAATCACCATAGAGTTTTTCCGTACAGATATTATCCCCCTTGCCGTTAAATACCAGTTCACCGTTTACAGCCGACCATCCCGAACGCATCACATCGTCCGCCTTCGCCTGTGCACTTTTCAATGCAGCCGGCTTCATGTTCAGCCGTTGAGTCGGATTGCCAACCAATCCTTTCCAGCCGGTCAGATCCTTACCGTTAAAAATAGAAACGAAACCTTTCTCTTTCGGCATTTCATCCAGATGCTTGCGAATCGCCTGCCGTTGATAATCCGCATCCGGATTATTCAGGGCAGAGGAAGCTTTATTCAGCAACTCGACCACATTTTCCCCCGTAAAGGTTTTATTTGCCAGGGCAATCTCCATCACCGCCTGCGCTGCATTTTCTTTCAGTGCATTATTATCCAGAAATCCTCCGGCATAGATCATTGCCGGAAACGTACCTGTCCGGGCTATATTCTTCAATATCTTATTTTTCTGTCCGTCTGTTTTTGCCGCCTCCATTGCTTTACGCAGAAATATCAGGCGGTTATCACCGGTCATTCTTACATCGGATGCAAGTGTTATATAAGCATCCAGCGCACGGTCAAAATAAGACGAGTTTGCAGAATTTTTGCAGATATTGTATAAAGGCTCTTCCACTTCAAAGCCTTTCCACGCAAGCAAAGCGTCAAAGGCAGCATCTCCGGCAGGCCGCCCGTTTTCCGTATCAAATCCTTTCACAATCATATCCAAAGCCTCGCTGTCGCCTGTCGACGCCAGCACCGGATAATATAAATATTTTTTCGAATCACCGGCTTGAAGCATCCGGCGCGTGATCATTTCAGTCTGTTCCGCAGGCGGCATGGAGGATATGGCTGAAATAACGGCCTGTTGTAACGGTTTCACAACAGCCGGCTCGGAGGCTTCTTCCAACAGACCGCATAAGATCACCAGATCCTTTTCTGAGGCAACATCTTTCAACGCCTTATAAGCGGCCGTTCTAACTTCCGGCGAAGCGTTTTTCGTCTGATCCAGTATCACATTAAAATAAGAGTTTGCCTTGCGCAGAGCCAATATTTCAAGCGCGGCTTTCGTTCCTTCTGCGGAAGCGGACCCTATTATCTTCACAATAGCGGATGACACTTCGCCGTCAAAAGAAGAAAGGACACTCTTTGCCAGTGCGACCGTCCGGGCGTCTTCGCTTTTCAGCAATCCGGCCAGCGCCGGAAGCGCATCTTCACTCCCGATCCTGTTAAGTGCAAAGGCGGCTGCCTGTTTAACGTCCCCGTCCGAAAGTTCCAGTTGTTGCACCAACGTCTGAATACCTGTTTTTTCTATCCCTGTTTCGATCCGTTTCAGCACATCACTTTTATTCGGACACTGCGCTTCGTTTCCTATCCAGTTCAGGAGATCTATCTTTTCTTCCTTTCCTGCTTTAGGCAACATCTTGAATAATTCGGTATACATCGTCTGATCCGCATATTCGGATACATACCGCAATGCAGCATTCCGATAAGATTTATCCGTATCTTTCAATGCGGTTTTAAGCGTTTTCAGTCTATCGGCCTGGGTGAGAAAGACCACTTCGAGTGCGGCGATACGCACTTGCGACACTCCGGCTTTCGTCGCATTCTTCAACAGACTTTGAGCGGCGGCGGAAGCCTCCTTCGTACCGCCCTGCTCATACACCCTTTTAATCAACTGCACGTACGCATCCGTTGCACCGGTTATCTCATCCCTGTAACCGGCGGCGGCAGCAGCGGCCGACAGATCCGAAAGCGACGCTTTGCTCCCGGCTCTACCCAACGTCTTCAAAACGACGGCCTTTGTTTTAACATCATTCGTATTCAGCATCGCTTTCAGCAACTCTTCCGTTCCTTCCGTCGACGTAACATCCCCTAAAGCCTGGATGATATTACGTTGCGCTTCGGCAGAACGGGCATTGCGCCTCATCAATGCCATTTGTAAAGCTTTAGCCGCAGCCTCTCCGTCTATCGAAGCGATCGTACGGGCAGCGGGACTGCTCAAGGCATCATCTGTCAGATAACCTGACAATTTATGAATACCGGCGTCCGAGCCTAACACCGCCAATTGACGTATGATAAAGGCTTTCGTTCCGTCTTCCTCCGTCGCATCAAGCGCTTCGAGGTATGCCTGTTCCATTCTGCTCTTCAACACTTCATCCCCCGACGCATAATGAGCCAGTCCGCTCAAAGCATATTCAACGGCCGAATTTTCCCCCTTACCCGGCGGAGACATCATACCCGCCAGGCTCTTCACTCCTTCTGCGCCCGTAGCGGAAAGTTCTTTCATCAAATCATTATACTTCGACTGCTTCTCTGCCGGAAGCTGCGCCAATACATCGGCCACAATCGTCGAAGTCGTACGATTAGCCGGAACCTGCGCCGCGATAGTGCCGCAACAGAACACAAGGACGCTCAATAATACAGTAAAAATATTCTTTTTCATTATGTTCATTTATTAATTCGTTGTAATTGTCCGGTTTTGCAAACCATCAGTCGTTTTCCGAAGGGGAAGCAATTCCGACGGATGTTAATCGCTCCACGGCGCCCGCATGGGTTGGTTGATCAGGCTGTTTGCCGCTTCGTCATTTATAAACTGCAACTTTACCGGATCAAACTCAAGAGTACGGTTCAACCGAAGGGCCACTGTTCCCATATTAACAATCGTAGCCGAGCGAAAACCGTTTCGTTCATTCAGGGCAAAGGGCTGACGTGTCCTCACACATTCCATAAAATCAACCTGCTGTTGCAACGGCTCGGGATAATCGGCCAGTTTCTTTTCCCAACCGGGTATATCGCACACAAAATTCTTATATACATTCCCTTTTGGACCGGCGATATAAGGTGTATTCGGATTTCCGTAATCGCCTCCCCACAATACGATCTGACAACCGTCTTCATACGTATAGGTAATAGATCTCCATACTCCGACCGCGTCGGGATGTTGCTGCGGCGCGTCGACCTCCACTTTCACCGGGCTGGTCGCATCCTTTCCCAGGATATACTGGACGGGGTCGATATAATGTTGCCCCATATCGCCCAGTCCGCCACCGTCATAATCCCAGTAGCCGCGGAAGGTACCATGCGTACGATGCGCGTTATAGGGTTTGTACGGCGCCGGCCCGAGCCACAGATCATAATCCAGTTCTGCCGGCACCGGCTCTACCGTCAGGTTTTCCTTCCCTACCCAATAAAACTTCCAGTTAAACCCCGTATAACCGCTTACCGTAACTTTCAGCGGCCACCCAAGCATACCGCTCTGCACCAACTTCTTCAGCGGTTTAACCGGCGTGCCAAGACCATAAAACGTATCCGCAAACCGAAACCACGTATTCAGGCGAAACACATTCCCATACCGTTTTACAGCCTCCATCACACGCTTTCCCTCACCGATCGTACGGGTCATCGGCTTCTCACACCAGATATCCTTACCCGCCTTAGCCGCTTCGACCGACATGATCCCGTGCCAGTGTGGAGGTGTCGCAATATGTACGACATCCACATTCGGATCCAGTATCAGTTCTCTGAAATCGTGATACTCCGCAATTTTCTCCGGCACAAGCGCCTGCCCCAAAGCCAAATGATTCTTATCGACGTCGCAGACTGCCACCAGCCGGGTGCCGCCATAATTCAAATGTCCGCGTCCCATGCCGCCGACGCCGATAATACCTTTTGTCAACTGATCACTTGGAGCGACAAACCCCTTACCCAGTACCTGACGCGGCACAACGGTAAACAAAGCCAGTCCTCCCATTGTCTTAAGAAAAGTCCTTCTATTTGTTTTCATGCACTATGATTTATTAAAAATTTGCATAATAAAATTCCTCGCAAAACTACAAGAAAAACTTATCTTTTCCAAGCACACAAAACGAAAAAAGTTTTTCCACAGAAAAAAAAACCGACACAACTCCACAGAAACACCCTCCCCCACCCTTCACAAAGACGGGGAGGGTACTCGTCATTGAGAACGGAGTGAAGCAATCTAGGTACATACAAGTGCCGGATTTCCGCTACGCTCCCCGTCACACTTATCAGACATGTTTACCGGGAAAGCAGAAGCCCCTCCCGTCATTGCGAGGAGCGTAGCGACGCGGCAATCCAGCACCTGTTTGCACCTGGATTGCTTCCTGCTTCGTTCCTCGCAGTCTGCAATGACGAAGAGGGGCAGACGTGCCGGCACAAGAGCGGAAGCCCCTCCCGTCATTGCGAGGAGCGTAGCGACGTGGCAATCCAGCACCTGGATGCGCTTGGATTGCTTCCTGCTTCGTTCCTCACAGTCTGCAATGACGAGGAAGGAGGGGTGGCCTGCCAAAAAGCAAGCGGATCGGCCTCGTGCGGTGAGCCGTTAAGTAGCGACAGAGGCGTCAAAAATTCATGCTGTTTGAGCGAAGCGAGTTACATGAATTTTAGCCGTCGGAGCGTTAAGCTTAACG
>JAIRKN010000161.1 GCA_031260095.1 Tannerella sp.
GCCGGCAAAATCCGGACGATCCAGCGGATTTTTAGAACTCAGGACCGGAAAGACTTCTTCCCAGTGATATTCGCTATTGGGACGCTCAAATCCGGAAATGACAAAGACTAATGCTTCGGTAATCATCGCTACTGTCAGAACCAGATTTGCGGACGGAAGGTGCAGTATTTTGAATAACGCGCCAATAATAACAACCGCCGCTCCAATACTATAACAAAAACCCAAAACCCTTTTACCCTTTTGACTCGAAAGGTACATTTCTAACCGGTTCAGGTATCTTTTAGACTTACCCATGATTTATAATTTTATTATTTTTTCTTTCCTTTTTTAGAACTTGAAAATCCGACCTGTGTCCGAACGCAACGAAAACCGATATACGAACGTGTTTCATTCTGATATTCAGAGGTACGCATATCGGAACGGATAAAGCGGGCGACGTCTTTCCATGAACCGCCACGCACTACTTTCTTTTTCATTTCATACGGATCTTCTTTGGCTGCGTCATAACGAAGTTCGGGATTGATATCACTCATCTGTTTAGGGCCGGACTCATAATATACTGTCGAAGTCCATTCCGCCACATTACCGGCCATATCATAAAGTCCGAATTCATTCGGGGAAAACGAAGCGACGCGCGCAGTGATAAGATGGCCATCTTCCGTATAATCACCGTCTCCGGGTTTAAAGTTTGCCATAAAACATCCTTTACTGTCTTTCAGCCCCTCTGTCGACCAAGGGTATTTATTTTCGCTCTTACCGGCCCGCGCGGCATATTCCCATTCTCCTTCGGTAGGCAGACGAAATGGCTCGATCACCTGTCCGGCAGGCAACGTCAATGATTTTTTATAAAAATCGGTTCGCCAGACAGAAAAGGCGGTCGCTTGTTCCCACGATATACCGACTACGGGATATTCATCATATCCCGGATGTATAAAATACATTCTTAAATATGGTTCATTGTAAGCATTCTTGAAATCGTTGATCCAGGCTGTTTCATCCGGATAAATATTGACGATACGCGTATGGAGAAAATCAAAAAGACTGCTTAACGGACGCGTGATCGTTTCATTCACGACTTGCCCGTCATCATTTATATAGGCCGTATCTTTTGAGATCATGACGACTTCCTCCGGATTCGCCGCTATATCGGTATTCCTTACACGCAAAGCGGGATCCAGATTGTTCCGGCGCAATGCTGCGGAAGTATAATCATACCACTCGTATTTATAATTCATCTGTTTGGGATCAAGTCCGCGCTCTCCCGTAGCAGGATTTGTAAAATAGACGCTTTCGATCGCGCGTAATTCATCTTCATTCGCACGTTTCCAGGGTATCGGACGGCTCCAGTCCAGATGTGGCGTAACAGGCTCGCCATACCGGTCTTCCGTGATCATAAACAGATCATTCCCGCCATACTCCGGATCGGCCAAACGGGTACGGATCAATGAGTCGCGCACCCAGTAAACAAACTGACGATATTTGGCATTTGTAACCTCCGTCTCATCCATCCAGAACGCCTCAAATGAAACTCCTTTTGTATCTTCCCGAAACCCCCAGATACTGTCGGAATCGGAAGGTCCCATTTCAAAAGCGCCTCTTTTTATTAATACCATTCCGTACGGAGAAGGCTCACTGAATGACGCCGATTTAACGCCAACAAGTTCGCCTCCGGAATTCATAGCGTTTCTCCCGCATGCCGAAAGCAAAACGATTGCCGCTGATATCAAAATTGTCTTTTTCATCTTTTTATAATATACGTACACTTTTGTGTTTACTTTTTCCGGTTTTCGGTTTGTTGAGCTCCAGCCTGTATTTCAGGAATAACTCATGACTTCCCGCATTTCCTTTACCTATTGTGAATAACGGAATATCATAAGCATAGCCCCCTTCCATCTTTCCAAACGTAGCGCCCAGCATAATGATAATTGCATCCGCTATCCGGCTTTCATTCATACGCCACGATAAACCGGCGCTATATTTCTTTGCATACACAGCCCTCGCTGTAATGTCAGCCGTATATGTATTAAAAGTTGTTTGAACAAATACGGAAGGCTGTAATTCTACTAACGAATTCTTTAATCGAATATTGTATCCACCGATAAAATTATATCCGCGAGACATATAAGTGTATGCGTGTTCTTCTTCAAATTCTGGCTCTAGCACATGTGTCATCGCGGCTCCGACATACCATTTATCCGTGTGATAATAGATTCCGAAATTCGCGTCGAACGCTTTAGAACTGACTTTCGAAGTCGGAATCGCCGGATCATCTCCTCCGGAATTACCGGCGCTATCTACCGGTGTTATCGGATTATCGCCTCCCATCGACATATTTAACATGCCAAGTTGCATACCAACACGCAACGTTCCTTTACCTATTTTTTTAAGGTATGCATATTGCAGACCGATATTCATGGTAGCATACATACCCGATTCGTCATCTTTGGTAAACATCACCCCGACTCCATGCTCTTTTTTCAGAAACCGGAACGGCATATTCGCCGTTGCAAATAATGTTTTGGGCGCATTATTCCAACCCATCCACTGGATACGGTATAAGGCTACAACATCCATATTCCCGGAGGCTCCCGCCGTCGCAGGATTATAATATCCGGGCACCATGTGGTACTGGCTGAATTGTGCCTCACGTTGTGCCTGTGCCATACAGATACAACCAAACATGATCAAAAGCAACAAAACAACTCGCTTCATACAACAATTAATAGATTCATCTTTCTTGTCCCAATCATTTATAACTCAAAAAGAAACTATAAATTGTGTGTATCTATAAAAAAACGAAAGGGATCGTGTAAAAAATCACACTTTCCCTTTCATTTTCAATTGTGCATAGCCGGCATGTTCCTCTTCATGAGTTAGAAATGACTATGGTTTCCAACAGAAAACAACCACCGGATTCCGGAAAGGAAGCCAACGGACTCTTTGTCAATTTCCGACATCAAGGAATACAATGCACCTACATTGTTAATACTCTTCTTCATTAAAAAAGAAATCTTCCTTACTCGGATAATCAGGCCAGATATCTTCCATACACTCATAAATCTCTCCTTCATCCTCCATCTCCTGCAGGTTTTCTATCACTTCCAAGGGAGCTCCGGAACGCTGCGCATAATCAATCAATTCATCTTTCGTCGCAGGCCACGGCGCATCTTCCAAATTTGAGGCCAATTCTAAGGTCCAATACATAATATATAAAATTTACGATCGCCCGAAGGCGATCCGGTTCCTTTTTAAAAATCGCCGCAAAAATATAATTTTATTTTCTACTTGCAAGTATTATTCCAAAAAATTTCTTCACCATTTTTCAATAGACATTCACTACGTGCTATAACAAACAGTAAATCAGAGAGTCTATTTATAAAGACAAGAACCGGTTCCTCTACCGCTTCGGCTTCCGCTTCCGCCAGATGATAGATCTTTCGTTCGGCCCGGCGACATACGGTGCGACACACATGAGCGATCGCCGCCGAACGCGATCCTCCCGGTAAAACAAATGATTTCAACTTCGGCAACTGACTATCGATCAAATCAATCGCCTCTTCAACTTTCTTTATACTGTCTCCGGTTATGTGACTTTCAATTTTATATTCCGTCTTCGAAGGGTCGGTAGCCAGATAAGAACCGACAGTAAAAAGTTTAGACTGAACAAACTGCAACAACTCGCACGTATTCCGGTCTTCCACTTCGGCGATCAGCAGCCCGATAAAAGAATTAAGTTCGTCAATCGTACCGTACGCCTCTAAACGCGGATGTGTTTTCAAAACACGAAAACCACCCACCAAAGAAGTTTTCCCTTTATCGCCGCCCCCTGTATATATTTTAGATTTTTCCAT
>JAIRKN010000049.1 GCA_031260095.1 Tannerella sp.
TCGTGACCACGCCAACAACAGTATATCCACCTTCGACAAGAGCGCGCAGACTCTCTGCCGCAAAATCCGGCGTACCCATAAATACGATTTTTAAATCCTCTTTTGTCATCTTTTTCTAATGCAATAAATGTAACTGTTTTTTCATCTCATGGAGGAGTTTCGGAATAAATTCACGGATCAATCTCCGGAAAAAGTATCCACCAACACTTCCCTGTACGCATTGAAGATCTTCGACTTGGAAACAAACCCCAGATAATACCCCTCACTATCAATCACGGGAAGATTCCAGGCTTTCGTATCATCAAAAATTTTCATGATCTTTTCCATAGGCATATCCTTCATTATTTTCGCAGGTGGGGAAACCATAAAACGCGAAACATTAAAACGATCATAAAGTTCCGGACGAAACATGATATTGCGGATATTATCTACCAGGACAATGCCAATTAATCTGCCGTCGTTCTTCACTACCGGGAACATATTGCGGGAACTCTGTGCAATGGCTCTTCTCACAAGATCGCCCAACGACATCTCCGGCGATACCTTAATGAAATCCGTTTCAATAATGTCCTCTATCTTCAACAATGTAAGCACCGCCTGATCCTTGTGATGCGTCATCAGTTCTCCTTTCTGCGCAAGCCTCATCGAATAAATGCTATGCGGTTCGAATGCGATGATGGTCGCATAAGAACTGATAGAAACAATCATCAACGGCAAAAACAGATCGTATCCACCGGTCAGTTCGGCAATCAGGAAAACGCCGGTCAGGGGCGCATGCATCACACCCGACATTACACCCGCCATCCCCAGCAATGCAAAGTTTTTTTCGGATAAAGGGGCGGAAATATCAAAATAATTGGATGTGTGGGCAAAAATGAATCCTGCAATACATCCCAGGTAAAGGCTGGGCGCAAAAATTCCCCCGCAGCCCCCTCCGCTGTTTGTCGCGCCGGAAGCGAAAACCTTCATCAAAAGAATGAATCCTAAAAAAATAATAATCGACCAGTAACTGCTCTCCCCCATTCCACTGACAGGACTTTGATCCATCAGATGCATAAAACGTCCGTCAAGGAGCGAACCGATCGTATCATATCCCTCGCCGTAAAGCGGAGGAAATAAAAATATCAATACACTCAATATCGCCGCGCCAACCAGGAATTTCTGCCGGTAATGTTTCAATTTACGATACAAGCCTTCGATTTTAATCATGGCCCTTGTAAAATATAAGGAAACAAGGCCGCAGAATATACCCAACAGTAGTACATAAGGAATGCGTTCGATAAGAAAGGCTTCCGTCTGGGAGAACTTAAACATGGCCTCCGTACCGGTAAAAATATAGGACATCGTAGCCGCAGTTACCGACGAGATGAGCAACGGTAAGACGGAAGTCATCGTCAGATCCAGCATCAAGACTTCAATCACAAAGACAAGCCCGGCAATAGGAGCTTTGAATATCCCGGCCACAGCGCCTGCCGCCCCACATCCTACCAACAACATCAGCGTCTTTTGCTCCAAACGGAAAACCCGTCCAAGATTCGACCCGATAGCAGCGCCGGTCAGAACAATCGGGGCCTCCGCTCCGACAGATCCTCCAAATCCGATAGTGACTGAACTGGCCGCTAATGACGACCATATATTGTGGGGTTTAATACGGCTTTTACGCTGAGATATAGCAAAAAGGATCTTCGTAACGCCATGGCTGATATCATCACGAACAATATATTTGACGAACAAACCCGATAGCAGGATCCCTATCACCGGATAAATCAGTAACCAGTAATTTGCGCCTTCCTGTAAATCGGATGTAAGCAAATGCTGTAAAAAGTGAATCGTATTTTTCAACAGGATAGCCGCCAAAGCAGATCCTATCCCCACAATGAAACTTATGATCAGGATAAATGTGCGCTCCTTGATATACTTCTGACGCCAAAGCAGAAATTTATGAAACTTACCTTCTTTCTTTTCTTTCATCTCAAACTCCTTTCCCGGTAAACACAATTTTAATCGTATATATTAATATGGTCATATCTAATATCAGCGACATATTCTCATAATAAAGAATATCATAATTAAGCCGTTCGATCATTTTATCCACTGTTTCCGCATATCCGTATTTCACCATTCCCCAGGATGTAATACCCGGCCGTACATTATGAAGCAGGTAATAGTAGGGCGCTTTCCGAACAATCCGCTCAATATAATAGCGCTGCTCCGGGCGAGGTCCGACAAGCGACATATCCCCCTTGAGAACATTCCAGAATTGTGGGATCTCGTCCAGGCGATATTTGCGAAGGTATCGTCCGAACGAAGTCACCCGTTTGTCGTCCCTCGCGGTCAACAGAGGCCCCTGTTCGGCCGCATCGACATACATCGTCCGGAATTTATAGATCATAAAAGGCTTTCCCCTGTATCCAATCCGCTCCTGTTTAAAGAATACAGGCCCTTTCGAATCTATTTTTACCCGGAGAGACAGATAGGCGTACAAAGGTGAAAAAAGTATCAGTACACCGGTTGAGATGATTTTATCCATCAACCATTTTACATTCTTTTCGAACTCGGAAAAATTATTTTCCGTCACATTCACTAAAGGAATGCCATGGATTGTTTTTACTTTTATATTAAAGAGAAAATCATTTTTCTCCGCCATGATCTTTATCGGCTTTTCATAGTGATAAAGAGAATAAAGGAGAGGCATGATATTCCTTTTATTCCCGTCGTCGACAGCCAGAACAAGAGCATCAACATTATGGTTATCCAGTATATTTTTCAAACAATCTATCGTTCCCAGGATCTCATCCGGCTTTACGACAGGCGCTATGTCATTCTGATGATCTCTGACAAATCCGGCAATACGGTAGCCCGATTTATATAAATCTCCACTTATTTTATGCGCATTCAACCCCGTTCCGATGACAATTACATTTTCAAACCATTCATGTCGCCATAATTTTCTTAATGTATAGTTTGTAATAACAGATCTTCCCATGTAGGTCAGGACGAATTGCAATGTAAATAAAAAGAAGAATAACTTATAATACAAATGGAAAGAGTCCGGAAGCTCATTCAGCAAAACCGTAAAAAAGATAATAACGCAACCAACCATTACGGTAATAAACGTAGAGAAAAATTCTCCGATACGTGATTTCCAGAACGGCTTATTGTAATAGCCGGAAATAAAATAGATAATAAGCCAGCATAAAGGGATCAAAATCTGCCCCTTCAATACCTGAAAAAAGAGCAGAAAATCACTCATGGAGTCAAACTGGTACTGCGCGACTTCCCGGTAACGATACAAATTGAATAACAACCAGACAATGGAAGCTATTATAAAATCCGTCAGGATATACACGACAATCTGTCTTCGTTTATTCATCATTATAAAAGATTAATCCGGTATTTTAAAAATCACTCATGGTAAGTTGCAGATCTGCAACAGGCTCTTTATTGATCAATAAATGAAGATAATCAAACGTAGCCAGTGCAATCATTGCAGCATTGTCCGTAGACCATCGTAATGGGGGTAAACACAACTCTACGCCCATATTATCACACAATTTACCGGCCTCTTCACGTAATTGAGGACTTGCAGCAACCCCACCTACTATGACAAAAGACCCGGAAGGATATTTTGTTAAGGCTAATTTGGACTTTTTGATCAATACCTCCATCACCGCTTGAACAAATGATGCGGCAATATCTGCATAAACTACATTTTTATTTGCCTCCATGTAACGCGCTACCGCTGATTTTAAACCGGAAAACGAGAAACATAAGCCCTTATTAATAACAGGACGCGGAAATGGGATTACAGGACGACCCTCTTTCGCCAACCGGTCGACGAGCGGCCCTCCGGGATATCCTAAGCCCAACATCCGCCCGACTTTGTCGTATGTTTCCCCAACCGAATCATCCGATGTGCTTCCTAAAAGCTGAATATCAACCGCGCTTTTCATATAAGCTAAAAAAGTATGTCCGCCGGAAACCAATAACACGATGGCAGGAAATTTTACCCGCTTTTGTTCAAGATCAGCGCTCCTAAGATGACCCCGCAAATGATTAACGCCTATTACCGGTTTGCCCCAGCCTAATCCTAACCCGGTAGCGGTATTTATACCGACAAGCAATGATCCGATAAGGCCGGGACCCCGCGTCACACCAATTGCTTTTATATCTCCGGGCGTGATTCTTGCCATTTTAAAGGCCTTATCTACAGCCGGCAATATAGCCGAAATATGCGCACGGGCTGCAAATTCGGGATAAATACCGCCAAATCCGGCATGAACATCCAATTGAGATGCAACTACCGATGATAAGATCGTTCCTTCGGAGTCGACCAAAGCGACAGCCGTATCATCACAAGAACTTTCTATTCCTAAAACAATATCATTCATCATTGAGTATTTTACGGATCATATCTAAAGAAATAATACCGGTCCTCTCTATAAGCGGAGGATCGTACCGGCAATTTATAATCGTGGAAGGGATTTCCTTTCCTTTACCGTCTTCTATTATCAAATCGGGAGAACCGTTTAATTCTTTCAGGATCTCTTCCATATTGCCGGGCGTATGCGAACGTCCGTGCCGGTTAGCGCTGGTGACTAATAAAGGGCCTGTTTCCTTCAATACGGAAAGCAACAGGGCATTATCCGGTATCCTTGCGGCAATTTCATCTCTTCCCTGTAACCATTCGGGTTTCAAGGATTCATCTTTAAACCCTAAAACAAAAGTAACGGCCCCCGGCACTAATGCCGACCGGAATAATTTTTCAGCAGGTCCGTTTATGTCCAATCCTAAGTTCTCCAAATTGTTCATCTCTGCGACCATAACCGGAAGAAACATATTTTCGGGACGTTCTTTCAAACGATAAATTTTTGAAACCGCTTCTTTGTCTGTTGGCAACGCCGCTAAACCATAAACGGTATCCGTTGCCATTAAAACGACCCCGCTTTCCTGTAATATTCGTATGATTTGTTCTTTTTTACTGATCATCGCTATGGATATTTATCTGTCAATAATTTATTTCGGATTCGAGCCTGAATTTATTCAATATTATAGAGTTTCTTCTGTCACCGGTTGGGCGAATCGCGGGAATTTTACGCCCCGGTCAAGAAACAATTCGCTTTTTTCAATAAAAAGTCTTGCATTACCAAAAAATAAATGGCTATCAACAATTGTTTTATCTCTCAGGGATGGCATATTGATGATTTGCTCACGATGAAATCCGACCACAGAAAAACGATCCGTATCTTTTACCATTGCCGGTACGACCTCTTCGATTTTTCCGTATTCGATCACAACCGGTTTGTTCGCATTGAAAAAACCTGTATATGCATTTCCTTTCATTGATTTTACGGTACAGATAACCGGCAGCTTATATTTGTCGCAGGCATCTATGCCGGCTAATTCCATTGACGAAACAGGACATACCGGAATATCCAGACTATATGACAGACTATTGGCAAAAGAAATCCCTGTACGCACCCGGCTTGTACCCCCGGGACCTATGTCCACAATGATCTGCTCTATACCGGTGATCTTTTTGTTGCACAAATCCAATCCGTAAGATAACATCCCGGATAATTCACGGCGATCATCGCAGTCTGCCGAATCGAAAATAACACGGTTATTTTCCCCTAATACTAAGGCAAACTGACCGGAGGAGGTAGATATAGCTAATGTCAACATGTTATTCCTTTTATTTCATGATTCAACAGATCCATCAGGGATTTGTATTTTTCTCCTTTGCAGGAAACAGTCATCAAACGACTGCCATCATTATTAATATGTAAGGAGATTAATATATATTCATCAAACCAGGATATAAATTTTTTCCCCCATTCGATCAATGTAACGGATTGATAAAAATAATCATCCAGTCCCAAATCTACCAACTCCCTGATGGTTGAAATCCGGTATAAATCGATATGCAATAAGTTATATGCATCTGTTCTGTAAAAATTAGCGATGCTGAAAGTAGGACTGGTAACGATATCTTCACCTTTCAAACTTTCAACAAACCATTTGGTAAAATGAGTTTTGCCGGCCCCCAAATCACCATCTAAAATAAGAACATCTCCAATATGACAATTCCCCGCAATTTTTGCTGCCACATTCCGGGTTTCATTTTCATTCTTTAATGTTATCCGAACACTTTCAT
>JAIRKN010000146.1 GCA_031260095.1 Tannerella sp.
TAATAACGATAGGTGCCGGTATCTTTTATTATTATTTCCTGATAGTAAAAATCAGGGTCATGGTTGATTGTATGTAACGTCACGGCGTCGGCAAAGTCCGGTCGATTGGCCCCTTGAAATTGTCCACCGGCCATTTTCACATGCCAGTTGGCTAAAAACGGATGTTTTCGTATGAGCTTTAGCGTTTGCCGACGGGTAGTATCTGCTTTCAACCATTGTATTTCACCATCTCCGGTAAACAGAAAAGGCGTACCACAGGGATATATAGCTTGATTTTTATAACTTACCGGAAGATAGACGATATCCTTTCCCATATCCGAAAATACGACCGGATCTTCTCGCTTTGACCAGTGGATGGGCGTCCATCTTTGATTGTCAAATACAGCCAGAAAGAGATAGTCCTGTTTTGTATTGAACAGCATATCCTGACAGAATGAAATGTTTGCGGATGAAAAAGAGAGAGACGATACATCACGCATACGTAAATTGCGAAAAACGGGCGGAATATTTTCCATTTTAGTCAAATGAGCCAGTGATTGTGGATTAATACCAAATGTGTGGCGAAACGCTTTTGCCATTTTGTGATCTGCCTTATGTGGCTCGCCAGGTTTTGACTCGGTGGGGATGAAAGGGATGTATTTTCCTTCTTTGTTACGAACAGACGCCCAGCTATGCCCCATACTGCGGAAAGGCCATTGAGGGGTATAATCCCAGGCAACCGGTATTCCCATTGCACGTATTGTATAAATGCCGTATTTAACCCTTTCAGTACAATTACCCGTTCGCATCCGGTTAATCATACTGTAATTCATGTATGGTAACAATCCGGACAATTTGTTTATTGAATCCCACTCCAACCCCATTGCTTCAAATATACGGATGCACGCGGATTCTACATCCATATCTCCCATCCGCAAGGAATCATACAGGGATTTGTATTGTTCCAGCACAAGATCGCGCCAGTTTTCCAGTGTTTCCGAACCTAAACGATATGGCAATATTTCCTCGCAAAATACATTAAATGGGATATCCTTTCCCCAGGGCATGGATGTCCATACTTCAAACGACCTTTCTATATTGTTTATCAAGTAGGATGCTTTCATGTATTCCACGTCTGCCAATATTTTTTTTCCGGAAACCAGATGATATGCTATGGCCAACGAATCGAATATGTTCTCTTCAATATATTTTCTCCCGTTTCTCTGCAAATGAAACCATTTGTCAAACAAAACATCATAATCTTCCACCGGACGATCATCTTCAGAATACCTTCCAGGCATATTCTCTATCAAAAAGCAGGCAGCCTGATACTTCAAACTATCCGCCGGATTGGATTTGTACCGGTTGAGCACGGCCTCTAATTCACCACGGTTTTGCCCGGCAAGATTTAATGCTTGTTCCAAGCGACCGGAACTGGTTTCTTTACAAGAAAAAAAGAAGAAAAGAAAAAAAATACAATATATCGTCTTCATTTTAGAAAAATATTAAAGTGTTACATAATCCGGCAAGCCTTCCATGAAGTTGTCTGCAAATATGTATACTAAAGATTTGTCAATTAGTATTTTTTGCACTTCCCAACTTATTTTGTGTAAAGATACATACTATTTTTTATTCTCAAAAGCAAAAAAACAGGAAGTGTCAAATAATTTTCGTGTCTTTATATCAATATTATACTCCCTTCGGTTTAATTTTGTGCGATGAAAAAAATAAGCATCTTTACAAAACTCCTCAATGACCGATAAACCTGAGTTCGGGATAAGAAATAGCCGTTTACGGCTTCCATATCAATAGAATACTTACAACTTATGACTTAAATATCCTACGGACAATCTAAGAGGCGCAAATAATTCGCTTTCTATTGATATGTATCACCTGCGGCGAATTAATTTATTTATTTTTTGAATGGAAGCTTTTTTCTTATACCGAACTCAGGTGGTAAGCGTATATTGCTGCCAAATTCAACCTTTGCATGCTCTTCCTCTGACTATCGGGCGAACATGAGGGCTGATGAATGCTCACTATCTACTTTCTGCACTTATTTTCGTGACTTTGAGAGTTGCTCAGCAGACCCTATTTGGAAATGCGTTTTTTCAATACGGTTTTTCTTTTGATCAGGAACAGTGGCAGGTAGATGAATATGCCGGCCAGAGAGGTGATAAGTCCCCCGATCGTGCCGGCGGCAAGCGGAAACCAGAAGCTCTCCCTGTCTAATCCTGCCATGAAAGGAATGAATCCGAGAATGGTAGAGATCACGGTCAGGAATATCGGGACGATTTTAATGTTCCAGGCTTTGATATAGGCTTTCATACGGTTCATACGGGGTTTATGCGTCAGTATCCGGTTGTACTCGTTGACAAGGTATATGCTTGCATTTACGGTAATACCGCATAATAATACGAACGAAGCAAAGCCGCCCTGATCAAAGTTTAATCCGAAGAGGTAGAAAGTAAGGAAGACCCCGATATAGGATACGGGTATGACAAAGATAATGGCAAACGGCTGTTTGAGTGAATTGAACAGGATCGAAGTCATGAAAAAGATAATGAGTATGATCACACCGAGAAACAGGTATTGCTTTTTATCTTTTTTATCCCACCAGAAATAGCCTTGTTCGTTCTCCGCCGAATATCCGATCGGCAGGTTTTTGTTGAATTGTTCGAGTTCGCGTTCGAGGATTTTATGTCCCTGTTGCGACGACCCGATGTATTCATATTGCAGGCAGAGCAGGTATTGTTGGTTTTCCTTGACAATGTTCTGCGGCGTTTGCGTTTTTTCGATCGTGGCAAGCGCTCCGGTTTTGTAATATTTACCGTCCAGGGTACGGCTCATATTGGCAAGGCTCCAGAGATCGTAGAGGCGGCTTTGCTTCGATGACGTTTTTATATTCTCAATCTGCTCGTCGCCGTTTACATATCCGCAAAGGAGATCGCGTCCGAACACAGGGCTTACGGACGCATATAATTCATAAGGACGTATGTCTTCGCTTGCCATACGTTTACGGTCGAGGCTGAACGTATATTCATGGTAGTCTTCTTTATACCATGAAAACCGGGAGTTGATAATGACTTCTTTGATGCGGCGATATGTCAGCAGACGTTCGCGTAATGCGCCGGCATGGAGGTACAGATCGTCATAGTTGTATCCGTATATTTTCACGCGCATACTTCCCGCATTTTCGCGCACGTCGTTACTGAATCCATGATCCCGCAACCCGTAAACACCCCAGCTACCTCCGCCCAACTGCAACGCTTTTGATATGACATTGCTTCTCAATTGATACGGGAATCCGGTTTTTTCCGCGCTTTCCGTGAATAGCACCTGGATATTTGCCTGTCGCGGATTAGAGATACTGGTTTGAAACTGGCGTATTTCTTTAAACCGGCTCAGGTAGCTTTCCATTTGCCGGATGATCCGGTTCATCTGCTCGATCGTTGTTCCGTTCGGCATCGAAGCGGCGATGGTCAGTCTTGTTTCGTCGTTACCGGAAAAATAGCTGCCGTCAAACACCTTTCGGACAAAAAGACACAGCGTGCCTCCCAGTGATTTCTCCAGAATGGGACGTACTTTCTCCTTGAAAGTGGTCGAGCCGGCTATCTCGTTGTAACGCTTGGCAAAACCGCTTTCTCCTTCTATCTTTTCCGGGATCATGAATACCGGAAGTCCGAAAGCCAAAACCAGCAGAATGATCACTAAAGGACGTAACCGCAACAGAAACCGGATCATTGAAAAGTAAAATGTATTGAAATAAACAACCGCTTTCCGGGGGTTAAAGCGTAGCCTTTTCACCTTTAGCCGGATCTGTTTCCGTTTGATCTTCATATTCTCAATGACGGCCGGTACGAGTAATAAGGAAACAGCGAGTGAAACCGTCAGATTGATTATCACTACGGCGGCAAAATCCTGCAGGTTCAGCCGTATCTTTTCGTTCAGAAAGAAGATCATAGCCAACGCCCCGACCGTTGTAAGGGTGGCTGCGAAAATGGAAAGGAATACTTTCCGGTCATGGTTACGCAGGTAATGATCTGCCATGATAATCGTGTTATCAATGATGAGGCTCAGTGAAATAGTGATACCCGCCAGTGAGTAGAGTTGTATCTCAAGGCCTAACACATAGTACAGGATAAAAGCGATGGAAATGTTGAAGTACAGGCTGAGGATGATGAGCAGCAGGTAGCGGACGTTGAACGTGGTAAGGAATACGAACAACAGGAGGATCAGTACGGTAAAAAAGGTGCGGATATATATTTTATTGAGTTCCTTACGGATGTGTTCGGTCGCATCATAATTGATATGCAACTCATAGCCCTTCGGTAATCCCCGTTTGATTTCCGCTATTTTATCTTTTACCGCTTCGCTGAGGCGCAACTGGTTGGCATTTTCCGTCGCGGTCAGGGTGATATAGATGGAGTTTAATCCGTTGATGCGGTAATAGCTGGCGGGCGGTTCTTCCCGGTAGTTGACGGAAACAAGCCGGTCGAGGCATATCATACGTCCTGCTTTGTCTTCCAGGTAGATATCCTCGGCATGAAAGCCCCTGTTCTTCTCTCTCTTACCGGTGGTCAGGGAGAGGCGCATATATTTTTTTTCCGCACTCCCGCTCTCGATCAGCACCATGCCCAACGACTCTTTTTTATTATGCGCCTCGATCGCGTTCCTCACATCGGATACGGTGATACCTAATGCGTCTAATTGGTGGATGTCATATTCGAGCAGCCATTCCATAGGAGTTGCGCCGTATACGTCTATTTTGTATAGATCCGGAATCAGGGCCAGTACCGGTTTGATATGTTCTTCTGCGTACCGTTGGATGACAACGGGTGGCGCCATAGCGTCAATGTTGTATGAAATAAACGGGCGGGTCGAGCTTTCATCCGGCAGGTTGACGTAGATGACAGGGTAGGAGGCGGAGCTTGGAAGGCTGGGCCATGTCCGGCGTACAATGGTAGATGCTTCAAACCGGACCATATCCATCGAAGCGTGCTTGTCCAGTTCGAGCGTAATACTTCCGTAATGGTTGCCGGAGGTCGATATAATATTCTTCACTCCACTGATACGCGCCAGCATAGCTTCCAGCCGGGAGGTCGCCTCCATCTCAACGATGCGGGCGGAGCTGCCGTTCATATTGAACCGGACGGTCAGACTGGGCAATGCGCGCGAAGGCGACAGTTTGACCGTCAGGGAGGGTATGACTGCTATGCCGATTAATGAAACCGCCACAAATGCGACGATTACGGTAAAAGATGATATGCGCGATTTATTTTTCAAAATAATCTGTTTTCGATTTTGACAGGGTTAGCGGTGCATCGTTAAGAGTCTTTCAACGGTCGACGAAATCGGGACGTTGTACTCGAAATCGTAGAGTGTCAGTTTCCGTATTTTGAAATAACTGACCCAGTAATTTTCCAGTGCAGAGATATAATTGCGCCGTGCTTCCTGTTGGCGTTGGCGCGAGAGGGTGAGCGTACTGATATCGGCTTTACCGATCATAAAACGCTGCCGCGTCTTGCTATATGCGTCGTCGGCAATGACAAGCGCCTCTTCCGCAGAGCGAATCAGGTCTTTTTGTATGTTGAAATCGCCGACCGTCATGATAATGTCTTCTTCAATTTTTACTTCTCCCTGACGGGCCGTTATTTCCGTTACGTTCAGGTTGTTTCGGGCCATGTTGTATTTCCCTCGTCGCACGCCCCAGTCTATAAGAGGGATGGATATGCTCAACGAAACGATGTCCTGGCGCAACGGATCACGGTAAACACCGGCGAGCGAGCCGGCTACCTGGTTGTATCCGACGCTGGCCGTTATGGAGGCGTTGAACATGGATTCCTTTTTGCTCCTGTCCACCTGTTGCTGCCTCTCAAGAATCTCCTGTTTATATCCGAGCAGGTCGGGATTATTGGCGCGCGCTTCTGCCAGCGCTTTTTCGACGGATATATCCATCGTTTTCGGGTAGCTGGGCAGTCGAAGACGTATCGGCGTGTTTTTATCCATGTTCAGGAAGGACGTCAGGGCGAACATCGCACGTTTCAGGGTGATGTCCGCATTTTTCAGCGAGTTGACGGCATTAATCCGGTCTAATTTCAGCGTGAGCAGATCCGATTGGCTGATAGCGGCGATTTTATAACGTTCTTCGCCGATGCGATAGAGTGTATCCGTATTGCGTACATTTTCTTCTGCCAGATCATATTCCGACTGGGCCATCGCCAGACTGAAAAAGTAGGTAGCCGCTAATCCGGCCGTATTTTCCAGGTCATATATCAGCTTTTTCCCGGCTTTCTCATATTTCAACGGTTCTATTTTCTTCTCCCATTTGAACGCATTATATCCGATCAGATCCTGCCGGTATCCGATACGTACGGGGACGGATGTATACTGTGTATCCGTCTGGTCTCCGAAGTTACGCAGATAATCCAGATTCGAATGCAGGAAAAAAGTGCCGCCCAGCAGATCGAAATTTTGTGCGATCGAAAGGCCGCCGTATGTTTCGAAAGCTTGCTGCGGACGGTAGATATCAATATCCGATTCCGAATCATAACGTTTGATGATCGTACGGTTATATTCTCCGGGGGTCAGGTTCAGCGTCAGGCTGGGCAGTCTGCCGGCTTTGAATGAACGGTATTCCCAGTAGCTTGACATATAGACATTCTTCGAACGGAACGCCTCGAGCGAGCTGTCGCCGGCCAATACGATCGTATTCTCAAGCGTCAGCGTAACGGGGGCCGCCCTTTCATACTGCGCCGCCGCCGGTATGACCGCCGCAAAAAGGAAGCCAAGGAATGCCGCAGATAACCGTTTTTTTGTTCGAGCCGTTCGAACCGCCTTGTTCGAGCCGTTCGAACAACACTGCTTGGGCGCACCCGCCCAACACTGCTTGGACGCAGCCGCCCAACATGCTTGGACGCACCTGCCCAACATGCTTGGACACACCCGTCCAACATGCTTGGACGCGCCCGCCCGGCCGGAGCACACCGGGGATTCCTGTCTTCCGTATATTGTTTTTCATTTGTTCGTTGGTTTATTTTTAACATCAGGGTATATTTCTTTTTTGTTCCGCGCATAGATTCGCCAGTATACGAGCGGTATGACGGAGAGGCTTACAAGCGTGCCGACGAGCATGGACGAGATCATAGCGACGGCCAGCGGTTTTTGTATTTCCGACCCCAGGTCACCGGCAAATAGCATCGGAACCATAGCGACTACTGTTGTCAGCGAGGTCATGATGATCGCCCTCAGTCGGCGGTGGCCTGCCGTATGGATGGCTTCCATCAGCGGAACGTTCTTTTTACGCAGTTCGTTGATCATATCAATCTTTAGTATGGAATCGTTGATGATGATACCGCATGTCACAACGATACCGATCGCGCTCATCAGGTTGAGCGTGTGACCGAATAGCCATAAGGCGATAAGCGCTACCGTCACATCAATGGGGATTTCTATCAGGACGATCAACGGTTGCAGGAAGCTTTCGAACTGGGCCGCGAGGATGAAGTACATGAGCAGGATGGATATCATCAGGATAACGATCAGTTCGTTCAGCATCTTTTTATTTGAGAAGTAACTGCCGGAAAAGTTTACATCCCACATTTTCATCCGACCGATCTCTTCTTTGGTTTTGCTCATCAGGCTTTCCGCATCTTTTACGTGCGGATAGGAAACCGGGATATATTCGTCGTTTCTGCCGGCCACGATTGTTTTAAGTCCTTCCGTCGGAACAATGGAAACGAAATAACTTAAAGGGATCTGTTGCTGTTCTTCCGGAATATTGGTACGGACGAGCGTCCGGTTAATAATTTCGTTGATCGTCTGTTCTTCCCCGGCAATGGTGATCGGCAGGTATTGCTGATAGGAGCGTAGCGTGGTGATCTGATTCTCGCGGAAAGCTGTTTTGAGGATTTGTTCGATGACGGAATATGATACATGGTAAAGGAGCAATTTCTCCTGATCTACATGGATGCTCATCTCTTTTTCGAACGTAACCCCTTCGGAGCGTTCGCCGGATAATTCCTCCAGTCTGCCTTCTATCTCCCGGATTTCATCGGCTTCCGGCGTATTTTGCCGGTTACTGTGATACAGTTCCGTCACGAGATCGGACTCCCCGGTTACGAAAATCTTTTCAAAAACAGTTTCCGGTGGAGCGAATGATGCGACGGCCGCCGGATACCGGCTTTTTATCAGGCTACTTATTTTCGCCTGTACCTGCCCGGCCAGCCGTGCGTTTTTTGCTTTTATATACAGTTCGCTTTCAGACGTAGGCATCTTACGTTCATTATCCAAAATAAACTGTTGCCGTCCGATGTAGGCGGAGTGTTCGAGCGCCAACGAATCTATTTCACGGCACAGGTGATTCATACGGGCGCGGTTTTCGTCTAAGTGGATATTTTCCCCCCAGTCGATATGCGTCAATAGTTCTACCTGGTCTATCGCAGGCATACCTGTCTTCGGTATCATCCGAAACATCAGTACGCAAAGCGGAACGACGGCGATGATAAGAATCGCATGGAATGTTTTGTGTGCAAAGGTAAAATCAATCAGGCGGTCGTACCAGTTAAAAAGCCTTTTATTTCCACGCTCCCGGTATTGCCGGACACGTCCGCCCGGATCACGCCTTGTGAAATTCTTTGCGTACACTAACTTGTATAACACGGGTAGCAGCATAACGCCGGTAAAATAGGAGATCAGTAATCCGACGGAGACGGAGAATGCTTCATCTACAAAGATCGCGCCGGCTATACCGCTCAGGAAAATAAGCGGGAAGAACACGGCGATAGTGGTCAATGTAGAACTCAGCATCGGTGTGATCACTTCGGTTGTTCCTTTGATACAGGCTTCTTCGAGCGGCAGGCCCCGTTCGCGGTACTGGCTTATATTTTCTGTGGTGATGATGGCGTTGTCGATCATCATACCCAATGCGAGGATCAATCCCGAAAGCGAGATGATATTCAATGATTTTCCGAAAAAGAAAAAGAATTGGAAACACATAATCAGCGATACAATCATACTGATTCCAATGATCGCCGGCGATTTTGCGTCGCCCAGAAATAAGAATGCTACCACGCAGATCAGTATAAATCCCATGACGAAGTTCTCCTTGAGGTTAGAGATCGTATAATCCAATAATTCCGTCTGATTCCGGTTGACCGTAAATTCGATGTCGGGATAAAGCGCGCGAAAATGTGAGATCGTACTGTTCAAAGCCTCTTTCAGGTCGTTCATGTTCTCGGCGGACTGTTTGATGATGGCCAATGTGACCGCCCGTTTTCCATTGACGACCGAAAATCCGCGCTCTTCCTCCGGTACGATTTTTACCGAGCAGAGGTCCTTTAGCTGGTAAATGCGGTCTGCCTTGCGGAGGTAGATATTTTCAATGTCTTCGGTCGTATGCAGCAGGGAGGAGAATTTTACATTATATTCGTAATATCCATCACGTATCACCATACTTCCGGCCTCAATATTATTGTTTTTGATCGCCGATTCGATATCGGTAAGTGTGATACCGGCAATTTCCAGTTTATTCATGTCGGGCATGATCTGCACCCGGCTGGCTACCACGCCGGTCGCGTCTGCCATCGTAACTTCGGGCAACTGTTCAATACGCCGCTTGATCACCGTTTCGGCAAACTCGCTCATCGTCAGGAAACGTTCGATATCCGTATCCCCATACCGGGGGTCGTCTTTGAGTGTCAGGTTCAGGTAGAACACCGGCAGATCCGTCGCGCTGGCTTTGATCACGCGGGGACGCTCAAGGTCGCGCGGCATCGTATTCATCGCCGCGTCGATCTTTTCATTGACCTCGATAAAAGCCAGGTTGATGTTTGTGCCGTAATCAAAACGCAGGTTCACTTGCGCACTCCCGTCGCGCGTTTCACTTTTTATATCCCGTAACCGCGTTACCTGCATCAGATGTCTGCGCAGTGAGGTCGCCACCGTATTTTCCACTTCCCGCGCCGAACTGTTCGGCATGGATACCTGCACGGTAATATCCGGTATCGGAATATCGGGAAGCAATGAAACCGGCAACGTAAAATACGTAATCACGCCGATAATCACCATCGCCAGGAACGCCATCAGTACGGCAATAGGCCGTTGTATCAAAAACTTAACCATAATAGTAAGGAAGCATTAATCCCCGTCCCCGGTTAATCTGACATTTGTTCCGTCCGCCAGATGTTCATTTCCGCTGATAATAATCTCATCTCCTTCCTGAAGTGTTTTGCCTGTGATCGAGTAATGTGTGGCGTTTTCGAATCCGGTATCCACATAATTCCATGCCGCTTTACCGTCTTTGTAGGCAAATACCACCTGTTTACCGGTACGCAGTACGACGGCCGTTTTCGGAACGACCCACTGTTTGCCCAGCGAGCGGAATACGCTGATGCGGACGTTCATCCCGTTGAACATTTTCGGATGCGGCTGTATATACGCTTTCACGCGCACGGTGCCTTCTTTGTCCACACTGGGGTTGATGCCGGCGATGCTTCCTGCCGATTCGATATCCGGCGAAGCATAAGATTGGATCCGAACCTTATCGCCCGTTTTTATGAGAGCCAGATCATTCTCAAGAATCTTGAAATCCACCTCCGGTTTCCCTTCGCTGATAATCGTGCAGAACGGCTCCGAAGCATCAATCGAGCAGTAAGGCTTGGAAAACAGGTTGGCCACCGTGCCGGCTATCGGGGTTTTCAGTGTGGCATTATCTAAGTTATATTTTGCGAGGTCATATTGTATTCGGGCGCTGTTGTATCCGCTTCGGATATTGGCCAGTCGGAGCAGATCCTGCGGAATGGACGTTGAGTCGGCGAGTGAATATCCCTGCCCGATCAATACATCCTGTAGTTCAAGATACGCCTTTTGCAGGTTATCCTCCGCTTGCCGGCAACTGTTAGAGAGTTGAAACGTATCCAGCATCGCAATGGAAGTTCCTGCCGCAACGCGGTCGCCGTTCTTCACAAATATCCGTACCGGAATATTTCCTGATGATAACGACACAAATTGCAATTCCGCCACCTGTTGCGCACTGATCCGCCCGTTACTCACCAACTCATGCTCAAAGTCGACGGTACGCAACGT
>JAIRKN010000155.1 GCA_031260095.1 Tannerella sp.
CTGTTTTTACTGTATTCCAGGCAAATGTGATTCGTCATATTTACTCCAATTCCTTAAAATTGCATTTGAACAATTCATTTTCAGTCAATTATAACAGCATACTTTTTGCATCACCTCCGGTGCACAAATCAACGCTTATAAGGCTGCAACTGCCTGAAATTTGAGAAGATGGATGGAAAAATTCATAGAAAATATTTTGTATTTTTTTGCCGGAGTTTTTTTTCGAGAAATCCAACTACATTTTATTACTTCCTCGCTTATAGAGGCTTTTTAAGGAACAACTATATAAATATCGCAAATCACCTTATCATCACATCATCAATTACATCCGAACCCGCATGTTTATTCAGCGTGATAACCAAGTGTTTTCTCATGGATAACATTTCGCTACGCACGACAGAAGAGGTCATAGATACATAAAGAATCCGGTTTTTAACGTATACATTCGTTGTATACGAAGCGACGGAAGGGCCGAAAAGTTCTCCCCAAAGACGTTGTACACGCGCTTCGAGCATCTTATGATACAACTCCGGATTATCTTTCCAGAATAACCGCAAAGTTTCATTTAAACGAACCGTTTTCCTGCGTATCATATTGTTATCAATTGGTTTTGTTTTCCATCAAACGAACATCTCCCTGTTCAACTTTAAACAGGGAGTAATCTTCCCCTATCGCTTCCAGAATACGATCCAGGTATTTACGATTTGTATCCGTTATAAATATCTGTCCGAAACGATCGCCGCTTACAAGGGCGATTATTTTTTCAACCCTTTCGGCGTCCAGCTTGTCAAATAGATCATCCAATAATAAGATCGGCTTCGTTATGCCGATAGAGGACATATACGAAAACTGCGCCAGTTTCAATGCGATCAGACAGGTTTTGTTTTGCCCCTGCGAACCGGTACGACGCATCAGTTGGCCGTCAAGCGTCATTTCCATATCATCTTTATGAATACCCACAGAAGAATATCCTAACAACTGGTCTTTAGCCCTTGATTCTTTCAATAATTTCATAAAATCGTGATCCGGCAACCGGGATATATAATTTAAGCCAACCGTTTCCTCCGAACTGCAAATCAAATGATGATACTCATTAAAAACCGGAATCAACCGGTCAATAAATGTCTTACGTTTTTCGTAAATCTGTGATCCGTAATTCGCCATCTGCATTTCAAAGATATCAAACAAAGATGCGTCATTCCGGTGATCACGCAGCAGGACGTTGCGTTGCATCAGAGCTTTATTGTATTGAATCAGAGAATTGAGATACTGCTTATCGTGCTGCGAAATAATCATATCAATAAAACGCCTGCGTTCATCGCTTCCGCCCCTTATCAGGTCCGAATCTGCCGGAGAAACTATCACAAGAGGAAGCAAACCGATATGTTCGGACAAACGCTCGTATTCTTTCTTATTTCTTTTAAACTGCTTACGCTGATTATGCCTGATCGCGCAGAAAATATCTTCCTCTTTTCCGTTATAATCATATATTCCCTGAAGAACGCATAAATCCTCTTCTTTCCGTATCAGTCGGCTATCAGGAGTATGGATATGGCTTTTACAAAATGAAAGGTAATAAATGGCATCTAACAGGTTGGTTTTTCCCATGCCATTGTTACCGAAAAAACAATTCGTTTTAACGGAACAAACTACCTCAGCATGCCTTATGTTTTTGTAATTCAATACGGATAACTTATTTATTATCATAGACCTTCCTCTCCTTTTCGAATGACTTCTCCCGACAAATATAAAAAATATCTGACGAATTGTGTATTATTTCAACAAAAAAAACTAATTTTGCACGCTGAATGTAATACATGTACATTGATAACGAATATATAAACATTAAATATTATGGCAAATAAAAAGACAGAAAAGAAGATTGCTAACACAGAACAGGAAGTAGGAGAAATTGTGTCGCGTTCGGAACAATTTATCGAAAACAATAAGAAGAATATCACATTCGGCATCATTGTAATTGCAATAATCATAGGCGCGATATTGGGATATAACCATTTATATTCTGCTCCGAAAAATAAAAATGCGGCCATCGCCATTTTCAAAGGCGAGCAATATTTCATGAAAGACTCGTTCAATCTGGCATTGAACGGAAACGGAGTCGATTATGACGGATTTGAATATATTATCAAACATTATGGCGGCACAAAGTCTGGAAATCTTGCCAAAGCATATGCCGGCGTTTGCTATTATAAAACAGGTGATATGGAAAGCGCTATCAAATATCTGAAATCTTTTAAAAGCGACGACGATAATATATCGCCTGCCATTATCGGATTAATAGGCGATTGTTATGTTGAATCGGGCGACGTTAAAGAAGGCATTTCTTATTTTGAAAAAGCTGCCTCCAAAGCAAATAATGACTTTTTAAGTCCCTTATATCTGAAAAAAGCAGGAATCGCATACGAAAGTCTGCAACAATACGACAATGCCGTAAAAGCATATACGACCATCAAAGAAAAACATGCCGCTTCGATGGAGGCTATGGATATTGAGAAATATATCATCCGCGCTCAGGCAAAGAAATAACATGGCTACAGCTTATCAGAACCTGTCATCGTACGAAACGAACAGTATTCCGGATGCATCAAAGATGCATATCGGTATTGTTGTTTCCGAATGGAATAATTCCATCACCGAAAAATTACTGGAAGGAGCTTGTAATACATTGGCAAAACATCATGTTCCTGCAGATAATATCATCGTTCACCGTGTACCGGGAAGCTTCGAACTTACTTTCGGGGCCCAACAGATTGCAAAATATTGTGATGTAGATGCCGTCATAATTCTGGGATGCGTAGTGAGAGGAGATACGCCTCATTTTGATTATGTTTGCGAAGGCGTTACCGATGGCGTTACCACACTGAATGCGACACAGGATATTCCGGTGATATTCGGACTATTAACGACCGACAATATGCAACAGGCAGAAGACCGTGCAGGGGGCAAACACGGAAATAAAGGAGATGAAGTAGCAATTGCTGCAATAAAAATGATCGATTTTATTTGCAAATTAAAAAAATAGGTTTTACTTTTGCACCGCAATTATAAGAAAAAGGGCAGTTACCAGAGTGGCCAAATGGGGCAGACTGTAAATCTGCTGGCTTACGCCTACGGTGGTTCGAATCCATCACTGCCCACTTCCTGATATACAAGGAAAAAACAAAAATTGCGGAAGTAGCTCAGTTGATAGAGCATTAGCCTTCCAAGCTGAGGGTCGCGGGTTTGAGTCCCGTCTTCCGCTCT
>JAIRKN010000174.1 GCA_031260095.1 Tannerella sp.
TTGGATAACCCTTGCGTGCGGATTTAAGGTTAATTAAAAAATTGCCGGATGATAATTTTTCCGTATGTTTGTGAAAAATATACGGTTATGATTAATAAAGAACTTATCCATCCGAAAAGCATTGTCGTCGTAGGCGGATCCAATAAAACATCCAAGCCCGGCGGGAATTGTGTCAGGAATCTTATTAACGGGAAGTATAAAGGCGAACTTTATGTGGTCAACGCGAAAGAAACAGAAGTTCAAGGGCTAAAATCTTATCCGGGCGTATCGGATATACCGGATACGACGGATCTGGCGATCATTTCTATACCGGCCTCATCGTGCCTTGAAACAGTTAGCATCCTTGCAGAAGAAAAAGGTGTGAAAGCGTTTATTATGTATACCGCCGGATTTGGCGAAGAGACAAAAGAAGGAGGAGCGCTCGAACAGAAGATCGTAGAGGTCATCAACAAATCCGGTGGCAGTCTGATCGGACCGAACTGTATTGGCCTTCTGAACAGGTATCATCACAGTCTGTTTACCCTTCCCATTCCTGAGATGGATTCGTTTGGAGCCGATATGGTATCCAGTTCGGGAGGAACGGCGATCTTTATTATGGAGTCTGCTATCAAGAAGGGATTACGTTTCAATTCGGTATGGTCGATCGGAAACGGAGCGCAAACCACCGTTGAGGACGTTCTCGAATATATGGATCTTCATTTTGATCCGGAAAAAGATTCGCGTATCAAACTTCTATACATAGAAAGCATCCGCGACCCGGACAAATTATTGGAACATACCAGTTCGCTGATTCGTAAAGGATGTAAGATAGCAGCCATCAAATCCGGCGTATCCGAGTCCGGTATCCGTGCCGCGTCATCGCATACCGGCGCTATGGCCAATCCGGATCTGGCGGTAGAGGCGCTCTTCCGTAAAGCAGGAGTCGTACGCTGTTACAGCCGTGAAGAACTGGCTACGATAGGCGCTACCTTTACGCTAAAAGAACTGAAGGGCAAAAACATTGCGATAGTGACACATGCCGGAGGCCCGGCAGTCATCCTTACGGACGCTCTTGCCAAAGGAGGTATGGAAATACCCAAACTATCGGATCATCCGTTCGCAAAGGAATTAAAAAGCAAACTGCTTCCCGGTTCGTCGGTCAGCAATCCGATTGATATTCTGGGTACGGGTGACCCGCTACATCTTGCGACCGCAATTGATTATTGCGAAAAAAAATTTAAGGAGATAGACGGAATCGCCGTCATCTTCGGTAGTCCGGGCCTGACACGTGTATATGAGGCGTATGATGTACTGGATAAGAAAATGCGAACATGCAGCAAGCCCATATTTCCGATTTTACCCTCCGTAAGCACGGCATGGGATGAAACGGACTTTTTCATAAAAAAAGGGCATGTCAATTTCAGTGATGAAGTGGGGCTGGCCAATGCGCTTACTAAAATACTGAAGACCCCATGCCCGTTAGCGAATAATCTGGAATTGAAAGGAGTAGACATCCCGTTAATAAGACGTATCATAGATAATCTACCCGAATCCGGTTATATAGCGCCCAAATATGTACAAATGCTGTTTAAAGCCGCCGGTATTCCGATAGTAGAAGAATTGGTTTCGGATCATTGGGAGGAAGTGCGCGATTTTGCAGAAAAAGCCGGTTATCCTGTCGTTGCCAAAGTAGTCGGGCCGGTACATAAATCGGATGTAGGCGGAGTCGCCCTGAATATCCGTTCACAGGAGCATCTCGAAATCGAATACAAACGGTTAATGAAAATACCGGAAGCTCATTCCGTCATGATCCAACCGATGCTGAAAGGTATGGAACTGTTTGCCGGCGCTAAATATGAAGAAAAATTCGGTCACCTTGTACTTTGTGGTCTGGGAGGTATTTTTGTAGAAATATTCAAAGACGTTGCATCCGGTTTAGCTCCCCTCGCGACGGAAGAAGCGCTATCCATGATCCGTTCGCTGAGAGGGTATAAAGTGTTCGACGGTGCACGCGGGCAAAAATGGATAGACGAACTTTCATTTGCAAAAATCATTGTTCATTTATCCGCACTGCTTCGTTTTGCCACCGAAATAAAGGAATTAGATATCAATCCGCTATTAGCAACAGAAAAAGGTATTATTGCAGTGGATGCGCGAATAAGAATCGAAAAAAGAAGTTGATCTATGGCAGGAGGAATGAAACGTTTGGCCAAGGATACGGCTATATACGGACTAAGCAGTATTATCGGACGATTCTTGAACTGGATGCTGGTACCGATGTATACACGTGTACTTGTAAGCGCCGGCGAATATGGCGTCGTAACCAACCTGTACGGATATACAGCGCTAATTGTCGTATTATTGACGTATGGCATGGAAACCGGCTTTTTCCGCTTTGTAAACAAAAAGGAAGAACAGGAACCGGTCCGGGTTTACGCTTCCACATTGTACAGCGTCGCCTTCACCTCCATCCTTTTTATCCTGCTGATCCTGTTTTTCCTGAATCCGATAAGCCGCGCCCTCCGGTACGAAGCGAATCCGGAATATGTCGGCATGATGGGATGCCTTGTCGCAATTGACGCTTTTTGCTGCATCCCGTTTGCCTATCTTCGTTATAAAAACAGGCCGGTTCGCTTTGCAAGCCTGAAATTACTGAGTATCTTTTTCAATATTTTCCTGAATCTGTTTTTCCTGATCCTTTGTCCTAAAATCCATATAAGTCATCCCGAATGGATTCGTTGGTTTTACAGACCGGATTATGGCGTCGGATATATTTTTATTTCCAATGTATTTACCACAGCATTGACCCTCCTGTTCCTGTTACCGGAGATACTTTCCGGATTCCGGGCTAAGTTTGACGGACAACGGCTCCGGAAAATACTGCGTTATTCTTTTCCGATACTCATTCTGGGCATTGCCGGAATACTGAACCAAACTGTTGATAAAATAGTATTCCCGTTTTTATTCGATGATAAAGAATATGCCGATTCGCAACTTGGTATTTATGGCGCCTGTTTTAAGATCGCCGTCGTAATGGTTCTGTTCATTCAGGCATTCCGGTATGCTTACGAGCCTTTTATCTTTTCCAAAAACAAAGATCATGACAACAAAAATGCCTACGTTGAAGCGATGAAATACTTCATCATCTTTTCGCTGGTTATCTTTTTAGGAGTTATGTTCTACCTGGACTTGCTGAAATACTTTGTCGATGAAAAATATTATCCGGGATTGGTGGTTGTACCGATCGTCATGTGCGGAGAACTGTTTTTTGGTATCTACTATAACTTATCCGTATGGTACAAACTGACAGACCAAACCAAGTGGGGCGCGTACTTTTCCATTACCGGCTGTATCACAACGGTAGTGATCCTCATCGGTTTTGTACCTCATTACGGCTTCATCGCATGTGCATGGGCCTCCTTCGTAAGCAATCTGCTGATGATGCTCCTGTCTTATTTCATCGGACAGAAAAAATTTCCGGTAGCGTATGACCTCCGTTCAGCCTTCCTGTACGGCGCCATTGCCACTCTATGTTTTATCGCCGGCATGGCGCCGGAAATAGATTCCGGAATCTTGAGGTGGACTTATCGTACCGTTATTCTTCTAATTTTCGTCGGAATTATCATAAAAAAAGACTTCCCCTTGTCCAAAATTTCATTTTTGGGTAAATACTTCAAAAAATGAATGGAATATAATACATACATTCCCGATTATTTTTTATATTTTTGTCCCCCGATTTAAAATCCCGATAAAACAAGACAAAAAAATAATTAAACAGTTATGAATCTAAAGAAAAAATTAGCCCTCTTATGGTTGCTCTTCCTGGGAATTAATAATATGTATGCCGACGAAGGCATGTGGATTATCAATGAATTGCATCAACAAAATTTAGCCCGTATGAAAGAGTTGGGTTTTATTCCTGATTATACCTATCTATATGATAAAGATGCCGCTTGCATGGCAAATGCGGTTGTCATTTTCGGAGGTGGTTGTACGGGTATCACCGTTTCCGAAACCGGACTTATTTTTACGAACCATCATTGCGGATATGGCGCCCTCCAGAAATTAAGCAGTGTAGAGCATGATTATCTGAAAAACGGTTTCGTATCTCAAAATAACGAAGAAGAACTGCCCGTTGAAGGATTAAACGTGCGCTACCTGAAAGAAACCGTGGATGTAACCGATAGCATCGTACCTCAGATCGCGCACATTGAAGATGAATACAAACGTATTGCTGCGGCCGATTCAATCGGGGATATTTTATGTAAGACTGTTGGAAAAGACCCGTTTACAGAAGCTGAGATTGTACCTTTTTACAGCATGAACCGGTATTATTTAGTTGTGTACAATGTATATCGTGACGTACGCCTTGTGTTCTCCCCCCCTTCCTCTCTCGGAAAATTCGGCGGTGATACCGACAACTGGATGTGGCCGCGTCACACCTGTGATTTTTCCGTGTTCCGCGTGTATGCAGACGCAGATAACATGCCCGCAGAATATGATAAAAATAATCAGCCGTATCATCCCCGGTTTATTGCAGAAGTTTCTGTACAAGGCTATCAGGACAAGAATTTTGCTATGACCATAGGATTTTCCGGCAGCACAGACCGTTACCTGTCCTCCTGGGGAGTAGAGCAGCGTGTCGAAAGCATGAACAAACCCCGAATAGAAGTACGCGGCATCAAACAGGAAATATGGCGGAAAGCTATGCAAGCGGATGACGCCGTACGAATCAAATACGCGTCTAAATATGCAGGAAGCTCTAATTACTGGAAAAACTCTATCGGAATGAATCGGGGACTTTCCAACCTGAACGTAATCGAACGGAAGCAACAGGAGGAACAGGCGTTTGATAAATGGGTGGAATCTTCCGGCCGGAAAGAGGCGTATGGAGAAGTCCTGAACATACTTCAGGAGGCGTACCAATCCTCCGGTGAAAACCAAAAATATCTGACATTCCTCAGCGAAGCATTTGCCAACGGCACTGAGATTATACGGCTGGCAAGGATTTTCGGGCAGATTGACAATAAGGATCTTTCAACAGTCGAAATAGAAGAAATTATGACAGACCGTATCCGCCCTTTCTTCAAAGATTATGAACCGGAATTAGATAAAAAGGTACTGGCTGCCATGATGAAAATTGTTAAAGAACGTGTGCCTGCGGATTATCTGCCGGATATTTATCCGGAGATAGACAAAAAATACAAAGGAGACTATGAACGTTATGCGGATGATTTATTTGCAAAAACAGCGATCTTGTCCGAAAATAAGATGGTAGAGCTACTGAAAGATCAAAAGAAATATAATAAATATATAAAGAAAGATCCGGCGGCACAGTTATCTCTGTCGGTGATCATGGCAATTATGGACGTCGCACAATCGGTCAGTGATGCGGAATATGAAATCATAAAAGGAAAACGACTTTACTTCGCCGGCCTGCAGGAGATGTACCCCGACAGCATATTATATTCGGATGCAAATTTCACCATGCGTATAAGCTATGGCTCAGTAGGTGGATACCGCCCTTACGATGCGACATGGTATGATTATTATACAACAGAAAACGGATTATTGGAAAAAGAAGATCCTTCCAGTCGTGAATTTTGGCTTCAACCGGAGATCATCGAACTCGTACAAAAACGCAACTTCGGGAAATATGCAAATGAAAGCGGAGAATTGCAACTATGTTTCCTGTCTAACAACGATATCACCGGCGGCAATTCGGGCAGTCCCGTATTTTATAAAAACGGCCGGGTCATAGGTCTTGCTTTCGATGGCAACTGGGAAGCTATGAGTGGGGACATTGCGTTTGAACCCGATCTTCAACGCACAATAAGTGTAGATATCCGGTATGTGTTATGGATCATCGAAAAATGGGGCAAATGCCCCCGAATCATCAACGAACTGAAGTTAATGGAATGAATAATTGTGCACTATGTTTTTTTCACTGATCGTCCCCATCTATAATCGCCCCGATGAAGCGCGTGAATTGCTGGAAAGCTTATCCGCGCAAACCTATACCGACTTCGAACTGGTGTTGGTAGAAGACGGATCAACACAACCCTGTTCGGATGAAGTGGATAAATTCCGCACAAAAATCAATATTAATTACATTGTCAAAGAAAATTCAGGCCGGAGTGATACACGCAATGCAGGTATAAAAAATGCCAAAGGCGACTATTTCATTTTCTTTGATTCCGATTGTATCATACCTCCCCATTATCTTGAAACGGTAAACAAAATGCTTAAAGAAGATTATGCAGATTGTTTCGGAGGCCCTGATAAGGAACACTCCTCTTTCACGATAATGCAAAAGGCCATTAACTATGCCATGACGTCGTTCTGGACGACTGGGGGAATACGCGGCGGAAAAGTAAACATGGAAAAGTTTAAACCACGGACATTTAATATGGGATTTTCGCGGGCTGTTTATGAAAAAACCGGCGGATTTAAAGACATGTACGGAGAAGATATAGATCTGAGCATACGTATAAATAAAGCCGGATTCACGACCAAATTATATCGTGACGCTTATGTATACCATAAACGGCGCGTCAGCCTGAAACGGTTTTACAAACAGGTTCATATTTTCGGGCAGGCGCGTATCAATCTCTATAAACTATATCCGGATTCCTTAAAACCGGTACACATGTTGCCGGCGCTTTTTGTGATAGGAAGCATTGTTCTCCTTCTACTCGCTATTTTTATTTCACCCCGCTTCCTCCTGTTTCCGGTAATTTATCTATTACTCCTGTTTTTTGACTCACTGATAAAAACAAAAAATCTACGCATTGCAGGATTATCTCTGATCACTTCATTCATACAAATATTTGGTTATGGAATCGGATTTATAAAATCTTTTGTTCAAAAAATCATATTACGTAAAGGCTTGGAAGATC
>JAIRKN010000184.1 GCA_031260095.1 Tannerella sp.
AAAATTGCCGACAGCGCCACGAGGCATACATTTAACACATCTTTTTTCATAAAAAAATCTCCTTTCTGTATAACTAGGATGCAAAAAAAAACAATTCGTTGCACGACCGGGAAAAAAAAAACATCTTCGCTTCAAAAAAAATAAATTTTATTGTAGCAGAACTCGTCAAGATACTTCTGCAGGAACTGCCCAACACGTCGACGGCAGCGGCGGAGCGACTTTATAAAGTTATGCGGGATGCAGTATAATAAAACGGGCGTTTTCACGTTTTTAGCAATATGCGTATTATTCGATACATAGTAATCATCATGTTCGGCGTTCTGTCTTTTTCATGTAAGACGGTGACGCTTCGTATGGCCGAAGAAAAACAACACATCGGTGAATACTACGAAGCGGCGGAAATGTATCGCAAATTATATTCGAAGTCAAAAGCAACCGAACGGGATAAACGGGCGTATATATCCTACCGCATGGGGTTATGTTATCAGAAAATCAATAATGTGCAACGTGCGACAGGCGCTTATATCAATGCGTTGCGGTATAACTATCCGGATAGCCTGTTGAACCTGCGAATGGCGCAGGTCTGTCACCAGGGAGGACGATACGGCGAAGCCGTCGGCTATTATAATAAGTTTCTGGAACAGAATCCGGAAAGCATCGAGGCATTGAACGGTATCGAAGGGTGCCGGTTGGCCGGGGAGATGAAGGAGCGCCCGACGCTGTATGAGGTTAAGCGAATGGACGTTTTTAATTCCCGGCATGGAGAATTTAGTCCGATGCTTGCGGGAGAAGCGTACGATAAACTGTATTTTGCCTCGTCGCGGGTGAAAAAAGTCAGCAAAGATTCGATCAGTCATATAACGGGGCAACCAACCAATAATTTTTACCTCGCCGAGAAAGATGAAAAAGGCGTGTGGAAAAAACCCGTCGAACTTGAAGACGAGCTCAATACCGTTTATGACGAAGGCACACCCTCTATTTCCGCCGACGGAAATACGATGTATTACACCTGTTGCGAAAGCGACCCGATCAGTGCGCGCCCTGCGGAAATACGCGTATCAACGCGCAGCGGAGCGTCATGGGGAGCCGGCACGCGGACCAACCTGGTGAAAGACTCTATTACCGGTGTAGGTCATCCATCCCTGTCGCCTGACGGGGAATACCTCTATTTCGTATCCGACGCAGGCGGTTACGGAGGGAAGGATATTTTTCGCGCACGGATAACCGGTATGAATGATTTCGGAGGGATTGAAAACCTCGGCCCGCAAATTAATACAAAAGGCGATGAAATGTTTCCCTGCATACGCGATTCCGTTACCCTGTATTTCGCTTCCGACGGGCATCCCGGTATGGGAGGTCTTGATCTCTTCAAGGCAACAAAGGACAGCCTGGGCGTATGGCACGTGGAAAATATGGGAAGCCCTGTCAATTCTATGGGCGACGATTTTGGTATTACATTCGAAGGAAAACAGGAAAGGGGGTTTTTCTCCTCCAACCGGAATGACGCACGCGGATATGATCATATCTATTCCTTCGAACGCCCGACCGTTACCGTCTTCATCGAAGGATATGTATCCGATGTTGAAGAATATACGATCGAAGGTGCGGTGGTGCGTATCGTCGGGAAGGACGGCCTGAATGAAAAAGTATTGGCCAAACCGGACGGCTCATACAAAGTAGAACTCGAACGCAACGTCAGTTATGTAATGATGGCAAGCGCACCGGGCTACCTGAACCGGAATTTTGAGCTGAATACAGATCCCGACGAAAGAAACGAAACGTATTACGTGGATTTCTATCTCTCGCCGATACACCGGCCGACGGTGATAGAAAATATATTCTATGACTTCGATAAGGCGACGCTTCGTCCCGAATCGAAAGAAGCGCTGGATGATATTGTTAAGGTATTGAACGATAATCCGAATGTGACAATAGAAATGGGAGCGCATACCGATCGGAAAGGATCCGGGAAATATAATGAAGGATTGGCGCAGCGACGGGCGCAGTCGGTGGTCGACTATCTGATAGAAGCAGGTATTCCGGCCGATCGGCTGACCGCCAGAGGATATGGCAAATCCGAACCCAAAACGGTAACTAAAAAGATGGCGGAAGAGTATCCCTTTCTCCCCGAAGGCGCCGTCCTGAGCGAGGAATTTATCTCCGCATTAACGCCGGAACAGCAGGACGTTGCCGATCAATACAACCGGCGCACCGAGTTTAAAGTAACCGGAACAACTTATAATCTTTATTGAAACAAGCTATAAAAAAAAATGGGAGATACATTATACTTTAGTCCGCTTTCTTTTCCTGTATATGTAATGGCAAAACCTGCCGGTCCGATGTGCAATATGGATTGCGAGTACTGCTATTATCTGGAAAAAAGTGAATTGTTTTCGGGACGCAAGGGATATAAAATGGCTGATGAACTGCTTGAACGTTTCACGCATGAATATATCAATTGTCAGACCTCGCCATTCGTACAGTTCACATGGCATGGGGGTGAAGCGCTGCTTCGCGGCCTGGATTTTTACCGTAAAGCGGTGCGCCTGCAACAACAATACGGACGCGGACGCGAAATATCCAACTGTATACAAACAAACGGCCTGTTACTTAACGATGAATGGTGTCGCTTTTTTAAAGATAACCGCTTTCTGGTCGGCATCTCCATTGACGGCCCCGAAAAAATTCACGACCGCTATCGCAAAGATTACGGCGGACAGGGGACGTTCAAGCGTGTCATGCGGGGAATAGAGCTGTTACAAAAGCATCATGTCGAATTTAATACATTATCCGTCATCAACGATTATAATGCCGGTCATCCCATAGAGATCTACCGCTTTTTTAAGGAAATAGGTAGCCACTATATGCAGTTTTCACCCATCGTCGAACGCTTGGGCACACGCGACGACGGCCTGGAAATGCTTACGGCCGAAGACCAACCACATGACGGCGAAATAGCCTCCTGGTCGGTCAACCCCGTTGCCTACGGGAATTTCTACATCCGTATGTTTGACGAATGGGTACGCCATGATGTGGGTAAATATTACGTGCAACTGTTCGACGCGACGCTGGCCGGAATGGTTGGCGAAGCGCCCGGCGTATGCATCTACGCCCAAACATGCGGACACGCCCTCGCAATGGAACATAACGGCGATGTCTACGCATGTGACCACTTTGTGTATCCCGAATACCTCAGGGGAAATATCCTGCAAGACTCCTTAGTCGGTATCACACTCTCCAAAGAACAAAAACGCTTCGGCAACGACAAACGCGACCGCCTGCCCCTGCAATGCCAAACCTGCCGCTTCCTGCACCTTTGTAACGGGGAATGCCCCAAAAACCGTATCGCTACAACTTCCGACGGAGAATACGGACTGAATTATCTCTGCCCCGGACTTAAACTGTATTTTGAGCATGTGTATCCTTATATGGAATTTATGGCGGAAGAATTACGCAATCAACGTTCGCCCGCCCATATCATGCAATCGGAGTTACTGAAAAAGTAGTTTTTTTGCCCCCCGCAGAATTTCTCTTTTACCGGGAGGCCCCGCAAGACGCTCGACAACAAATCCGGCCGATTGTAACGCGCGGCGAACCGCTCCTTTGGCGCAATAGGTGGTCAATACAGCGCCATGAGTCGAATGGGCATATATTTTCCGAAAACCGTCTTCCGACCATAATTCCGGTTGTTTCTCCGGAGAAAATGCGTCGAAATAAATCACATCATACAGCCCCTGCAACTCATACCGGGTAAAGTCCGCTTTTACCTTACACAACGTAAAGCAAGGCGTAATCAGTTCTTCGGTATCCCATGACGAACGATGTATCTTTTCAAACCACTGCTCGTCTGCATGAAGTATTTCCGGATAATTCAACAGCACGGCTTCATCTGCTGCCAGCGGGTATAATTCCAATGAAGTGTACCGGACGGGACGCTTCCATTTTTCCGCCTCACACAACGTCAGAAACGCATTCAACCCCGTACCGAAACCGATTTCCAGCACGTTAATCCCGCCGGATGTTTGCTGCATAAAAGCATGCAATCCGTCGCGAATAAAAACATGCATAGATTCCTGTACGGCTCCATGTGTCGAATGATAACATTCGTCCATCTCCGCCACATATAATGTATGAGAACCATCTTCCGTCGTTCGTATCGTTGTCTGCATCCTGAAATTTGATTACTTATCAAAAACGTGACGATCGGAAAGTGGTAGTTGTTCCGCCTTCATCCCGGGTATTTTTTTCATCCTCCTCCTGTAAGATAGCATTATGTCCTGCTCCCACTTTGATAACCACTTCATAATGTCTCCTTTATTTTATGCCTCAAAGATAGTATTTCTTATTGACTTGAGCGACCGGACAAGGAATTTTTAGAGGTAACATAAACAAATAATAAGACAAAAAAACAGAAAAACATTTGCATAAAGAAAATTAAAAACCTACTTTTGCACCCGCAATTGATTAAGAAAAA
>JAIRKN010000222.1 GCA_031260095.1 Tannerella sp.
ACCGTATCGGGTGCGGAATTAAGCGGAATGCCGGCCACCAGTGTAAGTCTTCTGTTGCAAGGCAAATTGCCGGGTGTAGCTATTACTTCCACCACGGGACAGCCCGGACAGGAAGGTACATCCATCCGTATACGCGGCGTCGGGACAATGAACAATTCAGACCCGATGGTCTTAGTTGACGGTTTGGAAAGTTCGATGAATGACGTAAATCCCAATGACGTGGAAAACATCAGCGTACTGAAAGATGCGGCGGCGGCTGCCATCTACGGGACGCGGGCAGCCAACGGCGTGATACTGGTGACAACCAAACGGGGTAAACTGGGTAAACCCACACTGACCTACAACGGGTATGTCGGCTGGCAACGGGCGACGCGTTTGCCCGATCATCTTTCGTCGGCCGAATATGCCGAACTCTCGAACGAAGCCCGGCTGAACGAGGGCGGTAATATCATTTATTCTCCGGAAGAAATCGAAAAATACAGGAACGGTTCCGATCCGGACAATTTCCCGAATACGGACTGGATAGACCTGCTGTTTCAGGGAAGCGGTTTCACACATAACCACAACGTCAGTCTGAATGGCGGTACGGAAGCGACTCGTTACGCTGTATCTTTGGCTTACTACAATCAGGACGGATTAGTCAAAAATACTTCCCATGACCGCTATACCGTACGTATCAACCTGGACAGCCAGGTAACTTCCTGGTTGAATTTCGGGATCAATACCAGCCTGTCATACAGAAAAATCGTCCGGCCGAAATCTCCTTACGGAGCAGGTGACATGTCGCAATTTTTCAATCAAATAAACCGCATTCCAAACACGTATGTAAACAAGTATTCCGATGGTACGTGGGGACGGCATATTGACGGGAATCCGATTGCATGGATTGAGGCAGGAGGACATGGAACGTCTCTTTATTCGCATGGATTAGGCAGTGTTTTCGGAGAAATCAAAATCATGGATGGCCTTACGCTGAAAGGTGTTGCCGGATTGGACTACAATCTGGACGACGGGAAGGAGCATATCAAGGAAATCAGATACGGAGACGGAAGTATTCAAGGCCCGAACAGCATTCAGGATTTTCTGACGCGGGGGCAGACTGTAACGTTACAAGGGTTACTAAATTACGAAAAGCAGATAGGAAATCATTCGTTCAAGGGTTTATTGGGTGTTTCACGTGAATCGTACATGCAGCATGTGACCACAGCTTACCGAAGAAATTTCCCAAGTAACGACTTGACGGAGTTAAACGCCGGTTCAAGTAACGGATGGAGCAATAGCGGCAGCGCCTTACAGGCAAAGATAGGCTCTTATTTCGGACGTATCAACTACGACTATGCCAACAAATATTTACTGGAATTAAACCTGCGCAGGGACGGATCTTCCAAATTCGCCCGAGGACGCCGGTGGGGTACGTTTCCCTCTTTTTCTGCCGGATGGCGGCTTTCGGAAGAAAGTTTCATGCAGGGAATCGAATGGCTGGACAATCTGAAAATACGCGGTTCATGGGGAAAATTGGGAAATCACAGGATAGATGATTATTTGTACATTGCAAAAATCGCATTGGGGCAGAATTATAATTTTTACGACAGCGTAGTTGATGGCGCTTCACAGACCAGTGCAAACAATGCCCTGATTACATGGGAAACAACTACGGAAACGAACCTGGGTGTGGACGCAGACATTAAAAACGGCCTGCTTACGGCTTCCGTGGAATATTACAACCGTTATACGGACGATATCCTTGCGACGGTTCCGGTTTCTTATCTGTTTGGTCTCAGTGCACCGGTTTCCAATGTGGGAGCCATGCGAAACAAAGGTGTTGAAATCACATTGGGACACAATAACAGGATGCGCGACTTTGACTATGGTGTGAACGGATATGTGGCTTTTAACAAGAATACGGTAGAGAAATATCCGAATCCCTCCAAGGGAAGTACAATACGGATGGAAGGGATCCCGTGGGATTCATTCTACGGATACGAATGTATCGGCATATTCATGTCCGACGAAGAAGCGGCAAACAGTCCGGTACATTCCGCCTATGTAAGAGTGGGCGATTTGAAGTTCAAAGACCAGGACGGAAACGGCAAGATAGACGCAGACGACCGCGTTGTACTGGGAAATACCATGCCGAATATTACGTATGGCGTCAACTTGGACTTGAAGTATAAGGGTATTGATTTGCAGGCTTTGTTTCAGGGAGTCTCGGATGTGTACAGAACACTGGATGCACAATCAATGTGGCCTTTTGAGAACGGTTCAAATCCTCAGTACAAGCATTTGGATCGTACCTTGGTGGAAGACGGCAAGGTGACGAAATTAGGATATTATCCGCGAACATTGGTTTCGCAGACACAAAACCGCGACATGAGTTCGTTTTTGGTGCTGGATGCAAGTTATTTGCGTTTGAAGAATCTGCAAATCGGATACAGCCTGCCTTCAACAATGCTCAAAGGCATGAATATAGCTCGTGCCCGTGTTTATCTAAGCGGACAAAACCTGCTCACAATCACCGGACTTCCAGAAGATGTAGATCCGGAAATAAGCAACGGCAACGCTTCGAAAAATTATCCGCAAATAAGTATTTATACCATTGGATTAGATATAACATTTTAAACTGGATTATTTATGAAAAAGATTTATATAACAGGAATGATTATTTCTGCAATTTGCCTCAATTCATGTGGTGACAGTTTCCTGGATGTGGCTCCCTCGGATCAGCTTTCCGATGCCACTTTCTGGAAAAGCGAACAGGATGTAACAATGGCCTTGAATGCCTGCTACAGAGGATGGGAAGGGATTATGAATATAGGCCTTTTAGATGCAGCATCCGACAATGGGTATGAGCAATTTAATTATTGGTTTCAGCCAATAGCAAATGGACAGATATTGCCGACTTCATCTACCGGAATCGCTACACAGCATCCCCAGCATGACATTGCGGCTACTTCATGGTTTTTATATAGCCGTATTCGCAAGTACAATAATTTTTTGGAAAAAGCAGACGCCGCTGAAATAGACGCCGCCTTGAAAGAACGCTACAAGGCGGAAGTGCGGTTTCTCAGAGCGTATGATTATTTTTATAAAGTAATGTTCTACGGTGATGTTCCGCTGGTAGACAAAGTGCTTGTCTCAGCCGAAGAATCCACTTTGTCGCGTACGCCCAAAGCTGAAGTGGAGAATTTTATATTGAAGGAACTGGGAGAAATCGCCAATATTCTTCCACAGCAAAATGTGATTGAATCGGGCGGACATATTACCAAAGGGGCGGCTTTGGGTCTCAAAGCCCGATTTGAACTTTATTTGGGCCAGTATGAGCAGGCACAGGCGGATGCTGCCGCCGTGATAGGAATGCCCTGCTATGAGTTGTTTCCCAACTATGAAGAAATGTTCTGGAACACATCCGAATCATCAAATAAAGAAACCATTTTGTCGGTAGAATATACGAAGAACGACTATCCGAATACATTTCCGCAACTGACCATGCCGGCAACCGAAGGCGGCTGGTCGGCGTTGAATGCGTTGTGGCCTTTTATTGACGCTTTTCAGATGGCTAACGGGAAGTATATTGACGAGGCAGATTCGGAATATAATCCTGACGAGCCTTTCAAGAATCGTGATCCGCGTTTAACCATGACGGTTTTGTGTCCGGGCGAGTTTTACAACGGCCGTTACTACAATCCGCTTGATCTTTTCCTTGACGGACAGTCCGATCGCAGGAATCCGGATTATCACGAAGAAGCAGCCGCTTCGCGCGGCGGATTGCTGGTAAAGAAATACATCTATCCCATGTCGGTGATAGATGCCAACAATTATGACGGAAATGCGGTTGTCATGCGTTTGGCGGAGATGTATATCACCTTTGCCGAGTGTGCCCTGAAAACAGGGAAAGACACGGATAAAGCGCTGGGATACATCAATGCGATCCGCCGGCGCGCCGGTATGTCCGAAGCATCACAGTTAGATGAACGGTTAGTCCGCTACGAGCGACGCATTGAGCTTGCTTTTGAAGGGTTGCGATACTTTGATCTGAAACGGTGGGATTTGGGACCTTCGCTGCTCAACGGCTGGGCGCTGGGTAGCCGGAATGGTACGATTGATTCGCAAACCGGAAAGGTGACGTGGAGCGAAGGACACATCCGGCTTGAAGAACGAATATTCCAGCCACAACGGAATTATCTGCTTCCCATTCCGCTGGCTGAAATGGACCGGAATCCGAACATGATACAAAATCCGGGGTATTGATACAATTGTCGAGATTTAGGGATATATTTGTATTCCTAAATCTCGGCTTAGTAAAATAATATATAACTTAACACATTAAATTTATGAATCGAATAACAAGAAAAGAATTTTTAAAGAAATCCGCATTAGGTTTGTGTGCCATGCCTGCAGGATTAAACCGGTTGTCAGCACAGGAAAGTACACCGAACGTAGGGGAGCGGTCACAGTTTACCGTTAAACCGGCAGGCCGCTTCACTCCTGTGGATGACGGTCGCGCCCTCGTAAATCCCGGCATGGGATGGACGATGCATTTTTATACGTATGTCCGGGAAAACTACGGAGCAAAACTGGCTCCATCCGATACCATAGATTACTTTCCCGGAGTTGGAGCAGTCTATCTTCGCATTCCATGGGCATTTATCGAACCGGAGGAGGGACGTTTTGTCTGGGAAATACTCGACACCCCTGCCCAGCGATGGATAGAGAAAGGAAAACAGGTGGCTTTTCGCATTACCCCATTAGAGGATAAAATACGTTCCGCTACACCTGAATGGGTATTTAAAGCCGGCGCAAAATATTATGAAGCCGGCGAACTCATAGAACCCGATTACGATGATCCTGTTTTCCTGGAGAAAACGGAAAATTTCGTTCGCGCCATGGCTTCGCGTTATGACGGACTTCCTTCGACCGCTTTTGTTGACATCGGACATTACGGTATGTGGGGCGAGGGTCATACCGTCTTTACTTCTCCAAAACATGGGCATTCCTGGGGTATTGAAGTGCAGAAAAAAATGATTGACCTTTATTGCCGTCATTTTAAACATTCACAGCTTTGCATTTCGGACGACTATGCCGGACATGATCTCCGTGGAGAACGTTTTCCCATTACCGACTATGCCTTTTCGCGGGGTGTCACCCTGCGTGATGACAGCATTTTGGTATCCCCAAAACCGAATAATTGGTATCACAGCGAGATGGCGCAATTATTCTGGCCTAAATTTCCTGTCATACTTGAACACCAGCATTACAGGGACTCCCTTCAAAACGGCGCATGGGACAAAGAGCTACTGCTTCAATCCGTCGAAGATTATCATGCTTCGTTTATGTCCATTCACTGGTATCCCGATATCCTGTGGAATGAAAACAAGGATATTATCGAACGTATCAACCGACGCATCGGTTATCGTTTGCAAATGCCGGAAATACAGTGGCCGGCGCAGGCGCGGATCGGAGAGCCTTTGATCATCCGTAGCAAATGGCACAATGCAGGTGTAGCGCCCTGTTACAAGGGAGGTTATCCCTGTTTTACCATCAAAGATGTCAAAGGCGGCATCGTGGCCGTATTGGTGGACGATACGTTAGACATAAAGTCTTTGCCGACAACGTCCCCCAACGAAACGGCAACAACGGCTATCACTTCCACATTTATCATTGCCCCGACCTATACGGACAATGTTATGGGCATACATCCTTCGCGAACATGCGAAGCCGGAACGTATGATTTATTCTTCTCTATCGGTGATAAATGCGGTACTCCACGTTACGAACTTCCATATTCGGACAGTGACGGGCATAAACGCTACCACGCAGGAAAAATTACACTAACAAAATAGAAAAGAAAGAATGAAAAGAATA
>JAIRKN010000081.1 GCA_031260095.1 Tannerella sp.
GTTTATAACGAAGACCCGCTGGAAGTGGCGAAATCTTTTGAAGACCACGGCATAAAACGATTGCATGTAGTCGATTTGGACGGCGCACGCGAGGGGCGGATTATCCACTACCGGATCCTGGAACGAATTGCCGCCAATACCTCCTTAGTTATTGATTTCGGCGGTGGCCTTAAGTCCGGCAAAGACCTTGAGATTGCTTTTGACAGCGGGGCGCAGATGATTACCGGAGGAAGTATCGCCGTCCGCTCACCGGAGGTTTTTTATGAATGGCTCAAACGTTTCGGAAATGAACGTGTCATTTTGGGCGCAGATGCGAAAGAGGAAAAAATTGCAGTCGGCGGATGGCAGGAAACAACGGATAAAGAGTTAATACCGTTCATGGAGGAATACCATCAAAACGGCGTAACGAAAGCAATCTGTACGGATATCAGCCGCGACGGGATGCTGCGGGGACCATCCACTGCGCTGTATAAAAAAATAAGGGCAGCGCTGCCCGGTATTTACCTGATAGCAAGCGGAGGCGTTCGTTCGGTAAGAGATATCGAAGAACTAGACGAGGCAGGCATTCCGGCCGTCATATTCGGTAAAGCTATTTATGAGGGAACGATTACCCTGAAAGAATTGGAACGGTTAAACACGTGAAAACAGAAGCAAAGGAGAAATATGTATGTTAGCAAAACGCATTATACCGTGTCTGGATGTAAAAGACGGCACGACTGTCAAAGGAATTAACTTTGTCAATCTCCGTGAAGCCGGCGACCCGGTAGAGTTAGGTGCGGAATATAGTCGTCAGGGTGCGGATGAACTAGTCTACCTTGATATTACAGCGTCGCATGAAGGCAGGAAAACATTTACGGAACTTGTGAAAAAAGTAGCCGCTAACATAAATATCCCCTTCACCGTAGGAGGAGGTATCAACGAATTGTCCGACGTGGAAAGACTGTTGAATGCCGGCGCAGACAAGATATCGGTCAATTCCGCCGCACTGCGTCATCCTGAATTGATTGACGAGATAGCCCGGAACTTCGGCAGTCAGGTCTGCGTGGTAGCAATAGATGCTCATCCTGAAAATAAGGAATGGATCTGTTACCTGAACGGAGGACGTATACCTGCTGATAAGAAACTACTCCAATGGGCCGTCGAAGCGGAAGAACGTGGAGCCGGAGAGATTTTATTTACCAGCATGGGGCACGACGGCGTAAAAAACGGATATGCAAATGACGCGTTATCTGTGCTGGCAGATACGCTTCATATACCGGTTATTGCTTCGGGAGGCGCCGGGAAGATGGAACATTTCCGGGATGTTTTTGTCAAAGGAAAGGCAGATGCTGCGTTAGCTGCAAGTGTTTTCCACTTCGGCGAAATAAAAATAGCCGGGCTGAAACAGTATCTCAGAAGTGAAAATGTAAATGTCAGATAGTTTTTATAAGAACAGTCCGAATAACAGATAAAAATAAAATACAGATAAAAATGGAATTGGATTTCAGCAAAATGGACGGTTTAGTTCCGGTAATTGTACAGGACGCACAGACAAATGTAGTGCTGATGCTGGGTTTTATGAACGAAAAAGCTTATCAGGCAACCGTCGAATCGGGAAAAGTTACGTTCTTCAGCCGTACAAAACAACGTCTTTGGACAAAAGGCGAAACAAGCGGCAATTTCCTGCATGTCGTAAAAATATTGGCCGATTGTGATCATGACACGCTTCTTATTAAGGCAAATCCGGTCGGACCGGCGTGCCATACCGGAGCGGAGACCTGTTTCGGGGAATCAAACAGAGAAGGATTCTTTTTCTTACAATACTTGCAGGATTTCATTACCCGCCGTTTCAACGAAAAACCGGAAGGCTCCTACACGACCTCCCTGTTCAACGAGGGCGTGAACCGGATGGCGCAGAAAGTAGGAGAAGAAGCGGTTGAAACAGTCATTGAGGCAACGAACGGAACCGATGATCAATTTATTTATGAAGCATCCGATTTGATCTATCATCTGATAGTCCTGCTGACCGGTAAAGGTTTCAGCATAGAGGATTTGGCAAAAGAACTGAAAAAAAGACATAAGGAGTAATATATATGGAAAGCGAATTACTGGTTCAACTGGAAAATATAGAGGTTTGTCAGGAGGAAAACGTCGTATTGAGCGACGCTTCCCTCACCTTAAGTAAAGGGGAATTTATCTATGTAATAGGCAAAGTCGGCTCCGGGAAAAGCAGTCTGTTGAAAGCATTATACTGCGAAATACCGATCCGCCGGGGGGAGGCTTATGTGGCCGGATATGATTTGCAGAAGATAAAAAGACGGGAAGTTCCTTATTTAAGACGTAAACTGGGGATTGTCTTCCAGGATTTTCAATTACTGATAGACCGTTCCGCCGTCAAAAATCTCGAATTTGTGCTGAAAGCGACCGGTTGGCGTAATCAGAACGAAATAAATAAGCGTACCGAGGAAGTGCTCGAACAGGTCGGGATGCCTAACAAAGGATATAAGATGCCACATGAATTATCAGGAGGAGAACAGCAACGCGTAGCAATAGCACGGGCATTGCTTAACACGCCGGAGATTATACTGGCAGACGAACCGACCGGAAACTTAGACCCGGAAACAAGCGGACAGATTGTACAGTTGCTGCACGATATACGCCGTAAAGGAACGGCCGTCATTATGACTACGCACAATTATAATATAGTCACGGCTTTTCCGGCACGCGTCGTCAAATGCGAAAATGATAGACTTTATAATATTGAAGACGGGGATCCGCTCCGTTACGAAAACATCGGATACGAATGATTAAGGAATCAACGAAAAAGCAAAAAATATAAACAATTAAATTTTTACTTATGAAAGTTTTAAAGTTCGGAGGTACATCTGTAGGCTCGGCGCAGAGAATGAAAGATGTGGCCCAGTTAATTTGTGACGGCAATCAAAAAATCGTAGTATTATCCGCTATGTCGGGTACAACCAACTCTTTAGTTGAAATTTCGGATTATTTGTATAAAAAAAACCACGATGGCGCCAATGAAGTCATCAACCGTTTATCCGACAAATATATCGGGGTTATTGATGAATTATACAGCACACAGGAATATAAAAATAAAGCCAATGAGTTTATCCTGTCTTACATAGATTATATCCGTTCTTTGATCAAAGACCTCTTTACGTTGTTTGAAGAGCGCGTTATCCTGGCGCAGGGCGAATTAATGTCGACCGGCATGATGAATCTGTACCTGAATGAAACAGGCGTTAATTCCGTGATTCTTCCGGCATTGGACTACATGCGTACGGATAAGAACTCGGAACCGGACCCGGTTTATATAAAGGAAAAACTAAATAATTTACTTAAAAAACATACGGGCGCCGATCTTTTCATAACACAAGGATTTATCTGCCGTAACGCTTACGGTGAAATTGATAACCTGCAACGTGGCGGAAGCGACTATACAGCCTCCCTTGTCGGCGCCGCTATACAGGCCGAAGAAATCCAGATATGGACAGATATTGACGGGATGCACAACAACGATCCGAGAATCGTGGAAAATACATCGCCCGTACGCTACCTGAATTTTGACGAAGCGGCAGAGTTGGCTTATTTCGGGGCAAAGATCCTTCATCCAACCTGTATACTGCCGGCAAAGTTGAATAATATACCGGTCCGTTTACTCAATACGATGCAGCCGGATGCTCCGGGTACAACGATTTCCAACGAAATAGAAAAAGGTAAAATCAAAGCGGTTGCCGCCAAAGATAATATCATCTCTATCAAAATAAAAAGCGGACGTATGCTGCTTGCAACAGGCTTCCTTCGCAAGGTTTTCGAAATATTCGAAACCTATCATACGCCGATTGATATGGTAACGACATCCGAGGTCGGCGTTTCGGTAACGATTGACAAACCCAAACATCTGGAAGAGATAAAGAATGATTTGAAAAAATACGGAACGGTGACGGTAGACAAAGAGATGGTCATTATATGCGTCGTTGGAGATCTCGAATGGGATAACATCGGTTTCGAAGCCAAAATCATATCCGCATTGAAAGATATTCCGGTGCGTATGATTTCTTACGGAGGAAGCAATTATAATGTATCTCTGCTGGTCAAATCATCCGATAAAACACGCGCATTACAAGCACTAAGTAAACATTTATTTAATTAAACGCAAGCCTGCGCAAGGTAAACAACTTTAAAATTTATTTCTTATGATCAAAGGTATTTTCCCCATCGAAAAATTCAGGCGGTTACAAACGCCGTTTTACTATTATGATATGGTATTGTTACAGGATACGTTGAATGTCCTCAAAACAGAGATAAACAAATACGGTTATCAACAGCATTATGCCATAAAAGCCAATGCTAATCCGAAGATACTTGCACTCATCGCAAAAAACGGATTCGGGGCCGATTGTGTAAGCGGAGGAGAAGTACAGGCTGCTTTAAACGCCGGATTTCCCGCATATGGGATAGTCTTTGCCGGTGTAGGAAAAGCCGATTGGGAAATCAACCTCGGACTGGATCATGACATCGCCTGCTTCAATGTCGAATCGTTAGCAGAACTGGAAGTCATCAATTCGTTGGCCGAAGCAAAGAATAAAACCGCAACCGTAGCCTTACGTGTCAATCCGAATGTGGATGCGCATACACATGCAAAGATCACCACCGGATTGCAGGAAAATAAATTCGGGATAAACCTGAGCCTGCTCAACGGTGTTCTCGACGCATTATTCAAAATGAACCATGTCCGTTTCGCGGGACTCCACTTCCATATCGGGTCGCAGATTACCGATCTTTCCGCTTTCCGCAATCTGTGTATACGCGCCAACGAGTTGCAGGACGAACTCGAAGCCCGCGATATTGAAATCGACCATCTCAACTTCGGCGGCGGACTTGCTATTGATTATTTTCACCCAAACCGGTTGCCCGTACCCGAATTTAAAGATTATTTCGCCCTATTCCATAAATTCGTAAAACCGAGGGAAGGGCAGCAGATCCATTTTGAACTCGGACGTTCCGTAGTAGGACAATGCGGAAGCCTGATCTCTAAAGTCTTGTATGTGAAAAAAGGAGAAACAAAACAGTTTGCGATCCTCGACGCAGGCTTTACCGACCTGATACGCCCGGCCATGTATGGCGCTTATCATCATCCGGAAAACATTACAAGCGACGAGCCGTATGAAATATATGATATTGTAGGACCTATATGCGAATCATCGGATGTTTTCAATAAGGATATCGAAGTAAACAAAGTACGTCGCAATGACCTGATAGCGTTTCGTTCCGCAGGAGCTTACGGTGAAATCATGGCTTCGCAATACAACTGCCGCGCATTGCCGAAAAGTTATTTCTCCAACGAATTATAAAGATGCGAAAAAATACAATCCGGCAACAGCATCCGAAAGAAACGCCGGAAGGTAGAAAAAGTATCGTAAAAGAAATCAATACGTTGCTACCCTACCTTCTTCAGTGGCTCAAGCAACAAAGCCGGACATCGGTCAAAGGGCTATTACGGCGCGGACAGGTATGGGTCAATGCGACTCCCTCCACTCATTTCAACACCCCGTTGCATCCGGGAGATGAAGTATTCATCTGTCACGACAAAGCGCCCGTACCTTTTAATCATCCGCAATTAAAGATTGTATGGGAAGATGAGGATCTCATCGTCGTAAATAAGAAAGAAGGACTGCTTTCCGTTTCCGATTCTCCCTCACAGGAACGTACGGCATGGTTTCTACTCTCACAACATGTGAAAAAGACCGACCCGCGAAACAAAATATTCATATTGCATCGTTTAGACAAAGGTACATCCGGGCTGATGATGTTTGCACGCAACAGGAATATACAGGAATATCTGCGTTCGAACTGGCACGAAACGATCACCCGCCGCTCCTACGTTGCCGTAGTAGAAGGAACGCCTGAAATCAGTGAAGATACGATCATAACTTATCTTGCGGAAAACAAACAGATGAAAGTATACTGCACCGACCCCCAACACGGAAAAAAGGCCGTGTCGCATTATCGCGTACTAAAAAGTAATGACGTCTGTTCGCTCATAGAATTTGAACTCGAAACCGGACGCAAAAATCAGATACGCGCCCAAATGGAATATATCGGACATCCGGTTGCCGGAGACCCGAAATACGGGGCGCAGACCGACCCCGCCGGACGATTAATGCTGCATGCCCGGCGTTTATTTTTCAGACATCCGGCCACCGGTGAACAATTATGTTTCGAAACCCCGGTTCCGAAACAATTCAACGAACTGCTAAAATAACGATTGCATGATGACAAACATTCTGAAACCATTCTCAAGTAGTATCCTGATCCTTCTCGCAGGTCTGTCGTGCACGCCACACGGAAAACAGTATTATGAGGAAAGCGGAAGCGTTTTCCATACGCCCTACCTTATTAAATACGAATCGAACCGGCTACTTACCGATAAGATCGACGCCGAGTTGCAGGCATTCAATTTATCCATGAATCCATTCAACCCCAATTCCATTATTTCCAAAGTAAACCGCAACGAGGAGGTAGAAGTAGACGACTGGTTTATTACGGTCTTCAACAAAGCGATGGAAGTATCCGGAAATTCAGGCGGCTTCTTTGATGTGACGGCGGCCCCCTTGATCAATTTATGGGGATTCGGTTTCGAAAAAAACGACCGTATATCACAGGAAAAAATTGACAGTATTCGCTCTTTTGTGGGTTATCAAAAAATACATCTCAACGACAGACGCGTCATAAAGGACGATCCCCGTATATCGCTTAATTTCTCGGCCATTGCGAAAGGTTTTGCTTCCGATGTCATCGCAGAGCTGTTTGAATGCGAGGGGATCGAAAACTACATGATAGAAATTGGCGGCGAAGTGATGGCCAAGGGAAAAAACCCGAATGGCGCATGTTGGCATATTGGCATCAATAAACCGGAAGACGATGTGTCCGGTATGAAAAATGAGATTTACGCAATCGCCCGGTTATGTGGCAAGCGAGGCTTTGCCACATCCGGCAACTACCGGAACTTCTACATCAAAGACGGCAAAAAATATGCACATACCATCAACCCGTTGACCGGCTACCCCTCCGAACAATCCCTGCTAAGCGCCACCATCATCGCCCCCGATTGCATGACGGCCGACGCTTACGCCAC
>JAIRKN010000028.1 GCA_031260095.1 Tannerella sp.
AAAACTTCCGCTTACAAGCAGCATACAAAACCAGGCCCCCCCAAAAAAGACTTACCGGATAAAACAATTTCCGTCATTTTTTTCCGTTATACATTCATAATTACCTGAGTTTGGGATAAGGAATAGCCGTTTACGGCTGACATATCAATAGAATACCACGAAGATGAACGATTTTGTCCGTCAGGACATATACCGTGAATGTCCTGCGGACAATCTAAGGGGCATATATGATTCACGTTCTATTGATATGTATCGACGGCGGCGAATTAATTTGTTGATTTCTTGAATGGAAGTTTTTTTCTTATCCCGAACTCATGTATAATTATAAGAAAAGATGAGGCGAAGAGTGTATCTCGACAGAATCAAGAACGCCACTGTTTCATCCATTTTTATTTAAAATCGAATGAAATGAAAACGATTGTTTTTGCAACCAACAACCTCCATAAGCTGGAGGAAGTACGCGCCATTATTTCAGGCAAAATCAACATCGTAAGCCTTTCCGGTATAGGTTGCCGGGATGATATTCCGGAAACATCCGGTACACTGGAAGGGAATGCGCTGCAAAAGGCCCATTATGTAAAAGACCATTTTGGCTACGATTGTTTTGCCGACGATACGGGCCTTGAAGTGGAAGCGCTCAACGGCGAGCCGGGAGTCCGGTCGGCGCGTTATGCGGGGGATGCGTGCGATTCGGAAGCAAACATAGAAAAACTACTCCATGCGCTTGCCGGCAAGCAGAATAAAAAGGCCCGCTTCCGCACTGTGATTGCATTGATAATAAACGAACAGGAATTGTTTTTCGAGGGAGTTGTAAACGGGCATATCATCGAAGACCGGCGAGGCGACGCAGGCTTTGGCTACGACCCTGTTTTCGTCCCGGAAGGCTTCCGTGAAACGTTCGCCGAGTTAGGTATGGATATTAAAAATAAAATAAGTCACCGGGCAATAGCTACGCGCAAGTTCGCCGACCGGTTAATACAATATACGGACAAACATGCCGTTATTTGATAACAATGCACATTCCATAATTTAATGATCCGAAATTATATGAAATACAACTATCTGACGGCAGTGATCCTGGCCCTCCTTTTTTCACAAATACTGACAGGTCAAAACTACAAAAACTGGAATACCTACTTAGCCTATCATGAAGCGACCGGTATTGCCGAAACAAACGAACGTGTCTATGTATTGGCAAACGGATCATTATACAGCTACGGAAAAGAAGACACGGAAGTAAAAACCTGTTCAAAACAAACCGGCCTCAGCGACAACGATATCCGCATCATAAAATATAACCCCCATAATCAGACATTAATCATTGTCTATCAAAACGGAAACATTGATTTACAGAATAAAGACGGAATAAACAATATGCCGGACCTGAAAAATAATTTAAACATACAAAGTAAAATTATTAATGATATATACCTGCATAATGAGTACGCATACCTGTCTGCGGATTTCGGCGTAATGGTGGTCAATACGGATAAAAAAGAAGTGCTGGATACCTATAAAATAGACCGGACCAAGTCTGTTTGCATCCTGAATGATACCATTTATGCCGCCACAAAAGACGGCCTGATGAAAGCCTGCATGAAAGACAATTTGCTTGATCTGAACAACTGGCAGGATAAGAAACTGAACACGACGGATTTTGAAGAAAAAGAGATTCAAACGATCTGCCTCTTCCGGGACAAACTGTTTTTCTGCGTAACGGGAAAAGGCATTTTTTATGAAACCGGCGGCGAAATAATAGCCCTCGCCAAACAGATATATGTGAAAAACATAATGGTGCAAAATGATGAATTATTAGTATACACATCCGAGGACCTGTCTATTTACCAAAACACGGATCACTTTATATATGTAACCGTCGGAAACATTAATGACGTCGTTTCGCTCAAAGATGACGGTAAATACTGGATCGCAGCCGGCGTGAACGGACTGATCGGCATAGAAAAAGGAAGCGATAATAAATTCGTTAAAATCGTTTCGGACATCACAATAAACAGTCCCAAACGCAACTACAACGGCTTCATGACCCTGCATGATAATAAAAAACTACTCATCACGGGAGGCGACAAAGGAAATGCCCGTTTATTGCGACCCGGTACGTTCATGATCTTTGAAGACGACACGTGGTATAACTTTGACGAATCCATTGCCAACAGGGAAATCTCCAAATTAATCGGCACATACAGTTGGGATTATATGGGAGTTGCAGTAGATCCGGACGACGAGAATCATTATTTCATTGCCACTTACGGAGAAGGCGTCATTGAACTAAAGGATCATGAATTTCTGAAACTTCACAATTCGGACAATAGCACATTAAGATCTGCATTAACTTACGTGGAGAATGGCGTAGAGATACAGGCTCGTAATTATGTCCGTACGGGCAGTGTCTGCTTCGATAAGGATAAAAATCTATGGATAACAAACTGTTCCGTCAACAATGCCATTCACGTTTTAAATTCAAAGGGAGAATGGATCGCCTTATATTATCCGGAAATCCGTAACGCCGACAAAATAGATAAGATTTTGATTTGCGCCAATGGCCATAAATGGGTCAACGTACCGGATGACGGCATTTTCGTTCTTGACGACAACGGAACCATCGAGGATACGTCGGACGACCGGTATAATTACTTCAAGACATTCCGAGACGCTCAAAGCAGTACCGGAGCCAATCTGCGATCCAGCCAGTATCTCGCTATGGCAGAAGACCGGAGCGGCGCAATGTGGATCGGTACAAATATAGGACTTCTGAAATGCAGCGCACCCTCCGATGCAACAACAAACCCCGACCTGTCCTGCTCGCGCCTGGTCCGCGACGGCGAAGCCTACTTCCTCAGCGGAGAATCCGTAACCGCAATCGCCGTAGACGCAGATAATCAGAAATGGATCGGAACAGCCGGTCAGGGGGTCTTCCTGATAAACGAAGACGGCTCGGAAACCATCTATAATTTCAAAACCGATAATTCACCACTCTTATCCAACACCATCAAAAGTATCGCCATCAATCACCTGACCGGAGAGGTCTTTTTCGGCACGGACAACGGGCTTGTTTCCTACAACAGCGGCGTAAAAAGCGGTACAACGCCATTTTCCGACGTTTATGCGTTCCCGAATCCTGTTCGTCCGGAATATAACGACAAAGTAACCATTACCGGACTGACCAATAACGCAAATGTAAAAATAACGGACATAAACGGCAACCTGCTTTATCAGGGCCGGGCGACCGGCAACCAAATAGTATGGAACTGTCGCAAC
>JAIRKN010000047.1 GCA_031260095.1 Tannerella sp.
CAAGGCTCTTCAGCTTCATCAGTAAGATAACTTTTTATCACGTCTCCAAGACGGTCAATAATTCCCATAAACTTAAGTTTACTCGGTTCAACGAGAAAAAAAAAGCACCATACGATGAACAGGCATGTATCCTATGGACAAAACCGCTTCGCTTCACTCAGGACCCATCCCTCGTATAGGGCATAACCAAGGGGATCCCCGGATTGTAGGTACATCTGACCGGGATTTTTACGGATTCGGAAGGGGACCATTCCATTTTTAACTCCAGGATGGCACATTACTCCTACACCAAGTGACACAAATACACGTCAGAGGGATAAAAGCCGTAAACCTGTTTGAGTTTGACCGGTTTGCCTGCCGGTACCGGGGAACATACTCACTAGTCAATACCTGTTTTTCTTTTATTGTAAACCCCATCATGCCCTCCGGTCCCTCTTTCGGATAAGCATATTTGGGTAAGATTTTTTATGCGGCAATGCGCAATGGGGGATTGACACAAAATGCCCAAAAGGTAGAGGATAGGAGCAAGAAGGCAGGGGAGAGACTAAAGTCGTTTTCCCTGCCAATTTGACACTTTCTGGCTTTTTGTCAACAATCTGTCGTTAATATGCTGGGTTTCGTTCTATAATGTACGGAAAGCGTAAATGAGGTGATTGCAATGAAATGCGGTGTCTGCGGTATTAATACTGAAAATAGCAATACCTGTGAATTCTGCGGTAATTCAGTCTTAAAAGTCCCTTTGATTTCTGATGTCGATATAGAGCAATACAAACAGAAACTCAATCACTTCCGGCAAAAACTGTTTGATCCTGGCCAATTTGAGATAGAGGGGGATGTTATAGTAAAGTATAAGGGCAATTCAGAGATTGCTATTGTGCCGAGGAATATCCGTGTGATTGCCAGCCATTGTTTCGCGCGCAGCCAGATAAAAAAAGTATTGATACCTTCTTCTGTTGAATTTATCGGTAATAACCCGGATGAAAGCGAGGACGAAGATAATAATGGAGCGTTTTGGGCGTGCCGCGAGTTGGAACAGGTATTTATTGAAAGAAAATCGCGCCTTAGCACAATCGGCAATTATGCTTTTTTTCAATGTATAAAGTTATGTTCAATAAAAGGAATTCCAGATAAAATAAAAAAAATAAAATCTCATGCTTTTTCTGACTGTAATCTGGATGCTGAAACGATTAAGAACATTAAATCAGTAACTTTGGAGATTGCGGACAACTGGAATGATAAATGAAAGAGGTGCCTAATGCTTAATTCTAATGAAATCAATGAAATTCTCAATTATCAAAAGAAAGAAACGATCAGACTGCATTTTACCCGTAATGATATAACAAATCTGGGACCGGGCATCCGTTATGGTGTCTGGGTACAGGGCTGTAATAAACATTGCGAAGGCTGCCTGACGCCGAATGCCCAGCCGAGAGACGGAGGCGAACTTGTTGCATGTGATGCTATCATACATGAAATTATTAGTTCGAAGAATATACAAGGTATAACAATCAGCGGTGGTGAACCGGTTTTACAGTGGAAAGAATTGTACTGTATTATAAGACAAGTAAAACAGAGGAATCATAAAATTAACGTATTACTATATACAGGTTACTCATGGGAGGATGATATACAACCAATACTGAAGCATTGTTCCAGCCTTTATAATTTAAAAGAGTTCCAGGATTTTTGGGATTGTCTTGATTATTGGATTGACGGTGACTACCAGGCTGACAAAGATGACGAAAAAGGACTGCGAGGTTCTTCAAATCAGCAGTTATACGTGAATCTCCCGGAAGATGAGACAGGGACAAGAGGTTTATACCGCCAACAAAAAGGAGGTACATGGATAAATTTAATAGATAATAGGGTAAGAAGTTATCCATCCAAAGATAAGGATCCCATGTGTGATTTTAACACATCACAGAGAAACGGAATTATCCGCTGTGACCATGACGCTAGGTATCTTATCGGAATTCCTAATAAAGAAGTACTCAAAACTTTTAACGATATGAACGATATGAATAAAAAAGAAAAAAACAAACCTGGCTCATCGGTAAATACGAACATTACCCAATCAACTTCGGAACCGCAACCAGTAGCTGAAGCCGAAAAAAATAAGGCTGAATCTGAGTTGCTACAAAATGAGCATAATAAGTCCATTAAATTAATTAATCCAGACCAAAACTCAAAAAAACAACTTCAGAATATAAACGGAGCGCTTGTTACCGCCCAGCATACCAAGTCTGAATCAACTTCGGAACCGCAGCCGGTAGCTAAAGCCGAAGAAAATAAGGCTGAAGGTGAGTCGCTGCAAAATAAGGATATTGAATTAGATAAGCAAAACAAAGAATTAAGATTTCAGAATTTAAAAAAAATGTATAAGAACGCCGCTGAAAAACTAGAAAAGCTGAATGCTGATTTTAAATCGCTGCAAAAAGAATATAATGAATTAGGTACTGAATGCGAAAACTTACAAAAACAACTTGATGATACAAAAAGAGAGCTTACTACCGTCAAAAATAACCAAACTGAGTTATTTTCGAATAATTTCAGTCTGCAAACGAAAAATAAGGAACTTTCAGCAAATAACCAGCGCTTATGTATACAAAATAATGATTTACAGAGTCAGCTTGCTTGCGCCTGGAACACCAATGAAGCGTCACTTTCAAAGAACGCGGGTTTACAGGAACAGATAAACAAGCTCGATGTAGAATTGCGCCAATACAAGACAGCCCATGATAGTTCACGGAGAGAACAGGAAGAATTAGTAAACTACCGAAAGAAAAATATCGATAATTTAAAATTTATTATTAATTTTTGCATTAGCCTTAAAAAAATTGCTGAAAAACAATCAACTGAAATTGAAGAACAGTTGCTTTTGTCGAAGAAACAGAAAGAAAAAGAAAATGAATTAAAGAAGCTTTCCGTTCTATGGGAATCAATCATAATCAAAATTGATGATTTTATAAAAGAATGGGGCTTTACGCCGGTCCGCCCGCAAAGGGGCGATACATATAACCCCAATGAACATTATATAGATAATCCATCATCTACTACAACAAATGTTATAGAAGAAGTTGTATCCGATGGGTATAAAAAAGACGGTATTGTTATTAAACCGGCAGTCGTTCGGCTCTTGGAAAGGGACAGAAATCCGGCAGCAAAAAGGACTCAACAATGAACCTAGGGATTGACTTTGGTACATGTTTTTCTTTTCCGGCGGCGGTACGCGGCAATGCGCCTGAATCGCTTTTATCAAATGATGATGACTACCGTGACGGGATTCCTTCGATTTTTTATTATGAGTCGGAAATCGGGGAGAGGACAGGTGTTGAGGCTAGGAAACGGTGTCAGGCGCATCCGTCTTACGGTGTTAAATATATCAAGAAAGAGATGCGCTGTGGAAAGCCCATTTCTCAAATTACTTACACCCTTGACGGGCGTAAGTTTTCAGCAAAAGAAATTATCGTAAAGATCATCCGGCATATTATTGATCTTGCGCAGCAGAAGGCTCCCGATATACCAGTTTCCTCTGAACTTGAAAACATAGTAATAGCCGTCCCGGCGATGTCGGGTTCCAAAATATACCGGGAGACAATTCTGGAAGCCGCCTGCGAAGCGTCCGGTCTGTCCCGTAAATCAGTTAAGCTCATTGATGAACCGGTTGCCGCTGCGTTAAGTTATTTTTCAACCCGTCAAAATATTAACAATGGAACAACGATACTGACTTACGATTTGGGAGGCGGCACCTTCGACACCGCTATTGTCCGCTATGATGCGGCGCTGTCGCAGAAATTTAAAACCCGTATTCAAAGCGGGGATACAAAAGTCGGCGGGACAAACTGGGATGAGGAACTACGGAAGCATTTTATTCGGGAAAATGATATACGGCTTCAAGGCAGTATAGATGTGGAACAATTTGATCGAGAAATTATCCAAATTAAACACATGCTTTCTACAGAGGATAAAGTCAGACGGGGCTTTTTTCCAAACAGCGGTGAGGATGTATATAGACTTGAAATTTCCAGGCAGCAGTTTGAGGAGATGACCCGCTATTTGCTTGATATGACAATCGAAGTGGTTAAAGATGTGATCGCCCGTTATAAAGAAACCGGGGGAAATGAATCGGACATCAACACGATAGTGTTGGTCGGTGGAGCCAGTAAAATGCCGCAGGTAATAAACAGGCTAAGACAGGAGTTTCCAACCAAGGAGATAGTGCTGGACAAACCTGAACGGGCGATTGCTTTTGGAGCCGCGATTTATGCGGCTTCCGATTGCCTGATTACTACAGCGCCTCATACGTACGGGGTTGATTGCTGCAACCGTGATGACGATATAGAGCAAATTAGCAATATATTATTTCGTGATTCTGAAATGGAGGTTCATGACAGCGGAAAATATATTAGTGCACAGAAATATTATGCGCCACGTTATAAGAATCAAACGAAAATTGGTTTTAGTGTTTATGAGACGGATGAGCCCAAGGGCGTTGATTGGACGCCTTTTAACGGACGCAAACCGATGTTCGGTGTTACCGTTCCCGTAACGCCCATAGACGGCATTGAGACAAAAATGCGTTCCTTTAGCGCTGAATTCAGGCTCTTGCAGGACGGAATTTTGGAACTGCATATTTACGACAATGACCGGAACCGTATCGAAGTCGGGTTCGATACAACAAATATTTTTTAGGAGGCAACAGCAATGAGTGGCAGGAAAGAATATCCCATATCAATAACCAATGTCCAGTGGGAAAACATGAATCGGGCTGTTCAGACAGCGAGAACCGAGGCACGTGATGCTGCCGAGAATCGTCGCAGAGCCGAAGCGGAGGCTCGGCGGCGAATACAGGATATGCAGAACCTCTGCAATGAACAGATTAACGGACTTAACCGTGAATTGCAGAATCAAGCTAATCGGCAGGCCGATGCTTTACGGCAGGCCCAAAACGATTTTGCCAGCCGTTTAGAACGGCAGCAGACAGCCCATGAACAAGCCGTGCGCGAACAGAAGGCAGAGCTTGAACAGCAACTCAGAGTAACGCGCACTGAAATACAGGCAGAGATAAATAATATTAACCGCAAAATGGAAGGGGAGCGTAAAAACCAGACTGAAATAGCGAACTTTTGGATAACCCAGGCACATATCCTTTTGAATGATATTGATTCAAAATATCGCCATCGTTTGTTTGCAGCCGGCGAATTTGACGGATTGAACAGCCGTTTAAGGCAAGCTGAAAATGACGTGATTAATCCGGCTAATTTAAGCCAGGCTGCTATTGCCGCTGCGCGTGAAGTATGCAATAGTGCTATGGAATTACGCGAGCGGGTAATAATTGCCGAAGCCGAATGGACGAATATCTTTGATATTGCCAACAGATCACTTGTTGAATCAAAAAACAGGATCGAGAGCCTTGAGCTTCTGGAGTACACGATCCAAGAGGACGGTAAAGATATTAAGGTTGCCGCTGAGATTAATTATTGGTCAAACGGGGCTTTATACGAAGTAAAAAATGAAATAGAAAACTTGCGGGGAATTATCGATAAACCGGACATTTTATCGATTGAACAATTACAAGATATGATTGCCCAAATAAAACATCTGGACAATAAAATTACTGATACGGAAAATACTGCGCGAAATAATTTCCTCGCTTCCCAGTTACGGCGTGAAATAGGCGCCGAAATGGAAGAAAAATTACCGGGTTGGATCTTAAACGAGGTGCTTTTTGAGAGTGATGATGAACGAAAAGATTTACATTTGATATTCACCCATATAAACGGTTCGGATCAGCTTTCGCTAATTATACAGGGCGGACAACAGGGCAGAGATTCAGCACGAGTTGTATCAGACTTTTTCTGCAATTCCCACAGAAGCGGGGATACACGAGACGGATGGATTAAGGAAATAACAAATGTTATACAAGGGTTTGAATCAAACGCCCGCCCTGTATGTGCGCCGGAATATGCCGACAGCCTGGATGGTAACCGCGCTACGCTTGATGTGGACTCAATCAAGCGAGGTTCTCTTGCAGGCTAAAGACTAATTTAAGGATTTGTTATGAGCAGGCTTAGGCGATTAAACGATCACGGTTTCATCTATATTTTTGGAAAAGAAAGTTTGTTTTGCGATGACAAACTCTGTGAAATGAGTCTGGAACAGCATCTGGCGTATATTCTTACCGTTGAAGAAAAATATGATCTTGTATTGTTTTATGACAGACTTGGGGGAATCCGCTTTCCATCAAAAGGAATGACCGGTATTTACGCTCAGATAACGGGACTTAAAGCGCCCATTGAAGAGCGGGGAACAAATATTCCAAAACTAAAAAGACGTGGTATATTGTCGCCGGTAAGTTCCGGAGAATCTGCGAAGAGGGAAACACAAAACAACAATGCGTTGCTGGTATGGGACAGGGATGTTTTGCCGGTATTTGAAGCGCTGCTTAAACATCCAAGAAAAACCGAAGAACTGGAAAATCTTAGGGTGGCGATAGTTGTAATAGGAATGGAAAACTGGCTTGATAAAGGGGTGGAAAATCTAAATTCGTTTTTCAGTAAATATGGCTTACGCCAAGGCAAAGATTTAATCATTCTATGCTTCAACGGCTTTACCCCAAGCGAAGCAAAGAACCAGTATGAAGGATCAAGGGTATTCGGCTATTTAACCGAATGGGTGAAGAGTTTAAATGAAAATTCAAGTATAAATCCTGGTATATATAAAAACATAATACAGATAGAAGGTCCGTCCCAGGCGGAGATACGAAATTTGCTTAACAGGAAACGCTTGACCGGAGAACTTATGATTCCGGCCTCCCAGTTAGATATGATTACGGAAGAAGTGTATAAATTTTCTAAATCTAAAAAATTATCCCTCGGTAGCATTTCGGTACAGATAAACACATATTGTACAAATAAAGGGTTACCTGTAACCTTTGATAAAGAAACGTTTATGAATGCCTTTAATACAAAAGTAGAAAAAACAGGTAGACAAATTCTCAGTGAATTGAAAGGACTGGAATCTATTCATTCAGAACTAAAAATGATTGAAACCATCGTTAAAAATGATAATATTAACAAAGCAGTTCATCCGTACCGGTCACGGTTCGCGGATTTATCGGATATTAATAACAAAAATAGAATGGGACACCATTTCGCACTGAAAGGAAATCCTGGCACCGGAAAAACGACAATCGCCAACCTTTTAGGAGGTTATCTTTACGAAATCGGTGCCTTGTCAAGCGGTCATGTTATACCTTGCGTCCCCAAAGACCTAATCGCTGGCTTTGTCGGACAGACCGCATTAAAGACTACCGAAAGAGTGCAGGAAGCTATTGGAGGTGTATTGTTTATTGATGAGATAAGCGGAATTGTCGGCGACAGCAAGAATGATTTAGATGCAAGAACTCACGGTTTTTCAAAAGAAGTAAACGGGGTTCTGCTTAGCGCAATGACCAGTTATCCCGATCTGTCCGTAATAATCGCGGGGTACCCCCATGATGTTGATGCGTTTATTTCAAGCGATGACGGTTTCGGCAGCCGTTTTCTCCATATTATCGAACTACCCGATTATAATGCGGAACAGCTTGCCGGGATTTTCCGTGACATGGCAAGTAAGGAAGGATATAAGATCGCAGACGAACTAGAATTTATATTAAATGATTTTATAGAAAACTGGCTACAACTAAAACCTTTTGACGGGAAATGGGGAAACGTCCGTGAAATAGAGAATATTGTTAGACGTATAAAAGGAACTGTTGACCGGGACAGAATTATTAAAATAAAGGATATACCGGAAAATATCGATTCCGGTAAATCTCATTACAATCTGAAAGATTGTATAAAAAACTGCGGTAAAAATAAACCATCTCCACTTGAGGAATTAGAATGTATGATAGGGTTACAGGAAGTAAAAACAATGGTTAAAAAGGAAATGAATTTTATTGACTATGCCGTTCAAAAAGGCAGCGATATTTCAAATTCAATGAATTTTCTTTTTCTTGGAAACCCCGGTACGGGCAAAACAACTGTTGCCCGTTTAATGGGCAAAATTCTCACCGGAATAAAAGCACTTCCGTATTCAAATCTAGTAGAAATCCGTAGCCCAAAAGTACTTATTGACAGAATTTCAGGCGAAAACCGTGCAGGAAAAATATTTAACAGTGCCTTGGGCAGAGTACTGTTTATTGATGAAGCTTACGGCTTGCTCTTAGAAACCGGCGGAGCAAGCGTTATCACTGAATTGACCGCGTTTTCGGAAAATAACGCGGGAAAACTTTGTATAATACTTGCCGGATATCCCGATGAAATGGAACAACTGATCAAAACAAATTCCGGACTCGCAAGCAGATTCACGCAACGTATTAATTTTGCAAATTATTCCGCCGAAGAATTAATAGAAATATTTGCATCGTTCTGTAAAACAAACAATTGTTCTTATGATGAAGAGTTTTATCATTTACTGCAACATTATACAAAAATACTTTCGGAAAAATCGACCGGGAAAAAAGATTTTGGTAATGGTCGTGAAATGAGGAATTTATTTATATGCTGCCTGAAAGAACTTGCGAATCGAGTTGGCGGCAAATATACGGTAGATGATCTGTTTACCGCATCCGATATTATTTCATGCGTACCCGATTTGGATGCTTACGTCAATGCGAGTAAACCGAAATATGAACTTCCGCCCGTTGAGCACTTGATCAAAACAAGTACTGATTGGAGCAAAGACAATTACAATGAACAGGCGTTGAGAGAAGCTCTTATTAGAATAAGTTCAAGCACCGGAATGGGAAGCGGCTTTTTAGTAACCAACGATGGATATGCCGTTACCTGTAACCATGTTATAAACGGTGCCTGTAATGATATTAAAGCAAGGGTCAGGATAAAAGACAGCAGAGGCAGCAATCACGACTTTGAATATAGCTGTTCAGTAGTTTCTACAGACGAACGTTTTGATATTGCTGTAATAAAACTTAAAACCAAAGAGAACAATCTGCCGTATACGGCTCTGTTGCCCTATGAAAAAGAAATAAAAGAATGGCAAGGTAAAGATATACATCTTTTAAGTTATCCTTTTGGCGGCAGATTTGATGAACCATCCCTTTTTAAAGGAAGTATAGCGTCATATCAGGAAATGAAAGGTGTTGAAACACTGTTGCTCGGTATTGAGGGAAAAAGCGGTAGTTCAGGCGGTATGTGCATTGATCCGCAAAGCGGCTATGTGATAGGCATTTTCCGCGGTTCTTATATCAACAACTCTGATTATAATTTAACGGAAGAAATCAATTATGCCTGTCCCGTTAAATATTTATGGGATATTTTTAATAAGGAACAAGATTATGAAAAGAATCGGAATTGATTTTGGAACAACGAACAGCACGGTTGCGTATTTTGACGAAACCAGGCAGCAAATTATTGGTCATATATTTAACGGTGTAGGCAGGGAATATTATCCAAGCGCCATAGCCTATCCAAAAAACAAAGGAAGAATTTTGATTGGATACGAAGCGCAAGGTTCAAATCGTGACAACTATTATTACTATGAATTCTACAAACTGAATCTTTACACTTATTACAAACAAATACTTAACGCCGAACACGGCAAACCGGTAATAGATGTGGTAAAAGATTATTTGCATTTACTGATTGAAAAATACAAGCATGAAAATTTTACAAGAGGGGATGAGCGAAAAGCCAGGCTGGAGTACATTGCTCTTGCCATACCTAACGCAGCTAACGAAGATCAGATTAGCTATGCGAAGGAAATTAAATCGGATCTGAGAGCATTTCTTAACAATGAGGCGGAGGCCAGTGTATTCTGTGCAGAAGCAGTATGCGCCTGTGAGTTTTATATCAGTAAACCTGAAAATCAAAATTTTCAAGGCAATATCGTAGTTGTTGATTACGGCGGTGGAACCCTGAATATTTCAAATTGTTATGTTGCCGGAGACCAGACGGGAAAGAAAAATATCAATGTTGTGGCACAGGGCGGAACAGGTACAGATGAAAGAAATATTTTTGGATTTGCCGGAGTCGCCTTTGATCGGGGGGTGGTAAGATTAATTCCTGAAATAGCGTCTATGAACCTGCCGGAAAACGAATTAAATGAATACGCAGTCAGCTTTGAGCAGGAATTTAAAATAAAAAAACATGATGCGATACGGGAGGCCCTTGAAAACTATTACAGAGAAGGTAAAGATGTAACACTGACCTGGAAAGTGAGCAACAAAGAGCGGTATGTTTTTAATGTGTCTCTGCTTTATAGTGTCTTTGAAAATGAAAACATGCCTTTGCTTAAAAAGCATTTTGATTCGGTTGTTCCGCAAGGCGACCGTACAAACGGAGGTGCCGCCTCGCAGGATTCGTTCAGGGTTTTGCCGATAGGAGGTTTTAGCCAACTGCTTTGTGTAGAAAAAGCAATTGAAAAATTTCTTTCCATTGATTTGGCCGATTTACATGATAATCGTATTGCGAAAATCAATACGCATGAAAAATTTATATCGGTTGCTTACGGAGCCGCTGTCTACGCCAATAAACGGAATGTTGAATCCGAACCGGTCATTTCTCTATTTGAAATAGGTGTGAAATATTTTGATGGACAAAAAATGAATAATGATGTTCTGGTAAAAAAAGACATGGATATAAAATCGATACATAATGTTCAATGGGGAAATAACTATCAAATAATCGATGCCGAACACGCAAATATAAATATATACTGTCGAGCATCTACAAGCGGCGAAACGGAAAAACCTTTTGATATTTCTGATGTATGTACAGATAATTGTATAGTAAGACTTTGTGTTACTATTCAGGGAAATAAATACAAGTTGCATGTTCAAAACATAAACAACAATAATGAAAGAGAATGGGATTTATCGGCGATGATAGCCGATTATAAAAATCGCAGTAGGGGCTAGAAATGTTAAATAGAAATATTATTGAAGGAATTAAAAACGCACTGGACAAGGCTACTACAAGCAAATATTCTGAATTAGAAGAGCGTTTGAATATCTGCAAAATGACATTGGGTACATACAACCCTGTTGATGCCGATTTCATTCAATTCAAAAACGCATCAATAGAAGATTTTGAAATTTTTTATAAAAAGTATCTTTACAGAAAAGACGCGATTGTTCCGGAAGGCAGTGGAATAATATTTTCATTAAACAGAATATTGCAAAAAATTGATGAATTTCGTTCACAATTAAATATAGACCAAAATGAATTGGATACTATTAACAACATGATTAACGATAGTAAAAAAAAGATTGAATCTTTTATTGATTTAAAACTTGCAATTAAGAAAAGCAGCGATGAACTGTTGCTCTTAAATGAGGAAAAATATAATTTAGATGTGAAGGCTCAGGAATATGAAAAACTGCAAAACCAGATTAATGAATTAAAATCACTTGTTGACTTAAAACGGGAAAGCTTATCTAGGGGAAAACTTGATGAAGTTAAAAAACAGATTTATGAATTGAAGATCAATTTCAATAGCGGCATGGATATTAATAGGGCAGAAGAAATAATCAGACAATGCTGCGGGATTGGCTTATTAGATAAAGTTAATATTGATCTGTTTTGTGAATATATTGAAGATAAACAGATATGCGAAAAATTAGAGGAAGCATGTTTAATCGAAGGGAAAAAATTAAAAGAAATTGAGAACTATGAAGTCCAATTGAATGTAGTTTTTAAAAATTATTTGGAATGTCTCAGTTCAATTATTAAAGCCCTTCCACCCAGAAAAGATACCGTTGGAACATCACTTAGGGAGCGAATAGAGTTGTTCAGAAACTGAAATTTCTGAACAACTTCTGCTAAAAACAGCAATTTCGTAGCACAAAGTGCGAGAAATTGCAAGACTTGTTCGATAACCAAGTAGGTTATTGAACAAGTATAATGGATTCCCAATTCACCTCCAAAATTAAAATACTTGTAGGCGATCGATGAATAGTAGCTCTGTTAAACCCCGCTAAATGTAAGGAGTTTCTTCCAGACTACACCAAAAAAATTCGAGAATGAAAATCATCTATTATTGCAAGCGATATAAGTGGGGCAACACGAGCAATTAATAGACTTGTTTAAGAACCATCTAAAGTAGCCTGTCATAATTTATAATACCACAAATCAAAGTCATTCTCAGTGAATGCCGATTACCGCAATGTCCCCGGTATGGATATGCCATGCATTTACATGTTTTTATTTTGGCATTTATATGTTCAACAACAACACGCCTCTTCGCAAGCTCTCTATTATACGCCTTTTCTCCTTCTGTCTGTTGATGATTTTTGCTTGCCTTTATCGGTATGAAACTGTTTGAATGATATGCTTCTATACCTTGGTATCCAAGATCAGCGTCAAGCGCTATCGAATCGCTGACGCCTTTTCCTATGGTGTCTTTATATATCTTGAAATCATGCTCACTGCCTTTGGCTTCCTGTAGGTCGATGATTTTCAGGCTGTTCCGTTCAATGATGACCTGGGTCATGCCGTTTTTTTTCTGAATAATACGCTCTTTGGCCCTTTTGAGGGCGGTTTATCGGACTTTCGGTAACATCTACCACGATGTACTGGATTGAGGCTGATGTTCTCTTGAGAACTTTTTTTCCGGGCAGGGAGAATGTGCCGTCTTTGGCCAGCGTGTCTTCCACCCATTGGATAGACAGGCAGACCGTACCCTTGCAGACACCATATTCGGCCGCGATACTATCCATGGTCCGGTACTCCCGCAGGTATTTCAGGGTAATATACAGCTTATCTTTGACCGGCAGTTTTGAGGGTTTACCGCCTTTTTTATGCAAAGCATCGTATTCTCTTTGGAGAATCGAGAGCATGTTCTCAAATGTACGGGGTTTCACCCCGTACAGCCGCTTAAAAAGAACCGCTTTGGCATCAGCCAGCTCTTTTTTCTTTTCCATGCCGTCATTATAGCATCCTTGTGGTTTCTAAACAAGTCTATTATCTGAAATATAGAATAAAAGATTATAGGAATAAAATAATTGTAGCAAAAATCTTTTGCCCTAAAATCAGTCTACGCAGGCGGCGTCCATGCCGCCTGAAATTTACCGCAAAATTTACAAACAGAAAGCATTAGACAGTGAAAGGATGGGATTGGCAGCACGCCTGGCGGTAGCGCCTTCGGCGCACCCGCCAGCCGAATTGTCTCCGCTGTCAGTTTAACGTTCGCTCTCCTACTCCAAAATCTTGAAACCCGCAAATAAAACCTGCAAACCGCACTCAAACTGTTCGTCAAAAGACATTTTTTCGTAACCGGTTCCAAGGATGGTATCAATAAAAGCAGGCTGTCCCGCCGG
>JAIRKN010000071.1 GCA_031260095.1 Tannerella sp.
AAATTATCCATGCCGAAAATCCGATCCAGAATATCCACCCGAATATAGGCGTTGGCGTGCCAGTCGCAATGCAGGAATATACTGCCTGTTGGTTTCAATATCCGGTGCATCTGTTCCACCCGTTCTTTTAGCCACGCAATATAATGGTCGATGCCGCCTGCCCAGCGGTCCTGAAAGCTACGTACTTCCCCCGCGTCCCCCCAGATAACCTCATAGTTGCGGTTTGAGAAAAACGGCGGGTCCAGGTAGATGAGGTCAACGCTGTCCGCGTCCATTGTTTTGAGGATTTCAAGGTTGTCGCCGAGGATGAGTTTATTGACTGTCATTATCGTCTCTCATTTTAACCCCAGTTTTTTCATAAAAATTCTATTGCGAATTTTCGCGTCTTTGACTATCTTTTCATATGAAAAAACTTCAAAATAAGTATTAAAATTCTTGATATAAAAGAAATACCCTAAATTATCGTATGATTTATTAAAATCTCTTCTTTCACATATTGTACGTATCGTTGGAGTTAGTGTACAAATAACATAGGCAAAACAAGGCGTAGTAGATGTAACAGTGATAAATTGACCGTTTTGTTTTTTAGCCTTCCCCGCCCTTATTTCATCAACATATTTAACTATTTGATCGATGGGATTTTTAGTATCTGAATAATCGTCACGCATTGGCCTCTTAAACTCAATAATTGAGAATGAATTATTAGGATTATCGGCATTGTTAAAATAGTATGGAACATTATATACAATAATGTCAGGTCTATCGCCTTTATCACCATCAAGTGGAAGATCAGATGCTAAATAATCATGAAAATTTAGTCGCTCATCTATCAGCCAAAGATTATTATATTCATACGGCACACTATCAGAGGTAACTTTCATCTGATAGAAAAGTTTATGTAGTTCATCTTCTCTGTTGTATTTTTTGTCATCATCAACGTTTATCTTTTTATCAAGGAGTTCCATAACGTGGTTTCGAGAAATGATATATTTAGTCAGATCGGCTTTAGCCACTTCACTGACCTCCAAATACGCTCGTTCAATATCATCGTTATCAACATCATCATTTTGAAGAATTTTTGTTACTTCCAGTCTGGTTTCTTCCTTGTGTTGCATTTCAGCTCTATGTAAATGTGTTTCTATATCAGCTTTTGAGGCTGTAGGTGTTATCGTATCAATTATTTCCGGCTTTTTTTGCAAGAGGTGTCTATATTCTGGCGCTTCACTCGATATAAATTGTCTAATCTTGGCTTCTTTATTTTTATGAATATTCGCAAGTATATCCTGTATTAATATCTTTATTTCTGGAAAACTTTTTCCGGTCAATTCATCCAGGGTTATATCAGCTTCATCATTATCAAAGTCAAAATCATCCCGTTCTGGTGAGACAATTCCGTTTAGGTATTGTCCTGTTAAAAAAGCCATGATATGAAATTCCTCAGAGTTATCTTCCAGTTTTGCGTTGAGGTCTATAATATGCTTTGACAAGTCAATGATTTTTGCAGCCCTGTCATGAGCGAATAGTATAAACTGATTGGCGTTTCCAATAATTGATTTGTGCACTGATAATGAGAACTGCTTGCTTTTTATCTCAAATGTTGTTGCCCCTATTTCTCCTCTGTAGTTTTCCTTGAAATATTGCTGAACATCTATACATTCGTTAGTATCTTTATCAGTCAATGTTATTTGCAATGTGGCATTGTTTACAAACGATGGAAGAAAATATTCTATTAATTTCTCGCAAAAAGTAGATATTTTTCGTGGTATTTCCCAGCCGTTTTTCTGATTTATCAATGATATGGTTGTTCCCGTCTCTTTTTCTGAAGTTTCCCGTGTTTGCGAGTTGGTGATACCCTCCGTTGCCCGTTTGAAATCAAATTTCCGAAAATAATATTTTTCCCCTTCTTGATATACGCTTTCCACTTTTACTCCTTCAAATACCTTTAGCCAGCTAAATCGTCCTAACCCTTTACCCCCATAAATTTCTTTATAATCGGAGTCAGATGTATTAAATGAATCATAGTTGTCTTTATTAAATCCGATACCCTGATCAATAATTTTTATTTGTTGAAAGTTTTTTGCATCATTGCCAAAATCAAGTCCCGTACTATCACGGTAAAATTCTACCAAGATTTTAATGGGTTTACCGAGGGACCTGTAACTATCAATCGAATTAGAGATAGCCTCAAATATCGCATAGTATGCTTTTGTTTTCGCAAGTTTATAATGCTTTATCCTTCTTGCAACATTAAGTTTCATAATTAACTCCTATTCTGTTCCGCCCATTATGGAACAACTCCCTCTTTTGATCTCATCTATCCGTTTCTCTTCAAACAGAACTGGTAAGGTTTTTTATCCCGATAATTCTGCTCCAAGCCGAGTCAACCCGCTCGGAACCCCGATATTTCCCCTCCGAACCGAATTAATTCAGCTTAGAACCCCGTTAATTCTGCTCAAAACCGAATTGACCCTGCTCGGAACCCCAATAATTCCCTTCTGACCCGAATTAACCCTGCCCAGAGACCCGCTAATTTCCTCCCGACTCGAATTAACCCCGCTCTGAAACCCGATAATTCACCTTTGCCCCGAATTAACCCCGCTCGGAGCCCCAGTAATTCCCCTCCGAACCGAATTACCGGGGTTTTGAGGGACATTCGGCTAGGACGAAGCGGAAGCGTCCGGGTGCGAAGCGTTCCGCGGTCTGCCGGTCTGGGGAAAGCGGGTTTTCAGTTCCTCGTAGACCGTCTTTGCGCCCGGTATGTCCTGCATTGACTGGACGTGTCTATTGTCTTTCATATCGGCTCCTCAAGGGTTAAGACAGAAGCAGTCTATACCAAAACATTATTTTCCACAAGAAGGCGCATTGCCTCATCAAAAATGTAACCCAAGAGAGCCCGTGCCTCATTTTGAAAAAGTAACCCAAATCAAGCGCGTTGCCTCGACAAACCGCCTCAAAGGGCGTATACTTACGGCATGGAAATGCGGTTGACCTATACCTATTGGAAAGACGGCCTTTACTTCGTTGGCTACCTGGACGAGTACCCCGATGATTCCACCCAGGGGCTGACCCTGACTGAACTGGAAGAAGCCCTCAAAGAGGTGTATGAAATACGGCAGGAAGAACGCCTCCGTCTTTTCCCGATTCGGCGCACCGGTGTTTTGACCATATCCGCTTGACCCGTGAAACGTGAAAAACTGCTCGCCAAAATCGCGGAACAGGGCGCTGTTTTTATCCGCCACGGCAAGAAGCATGATATATATGAAAATCCCCGAACTCATGAATTGACCCAGGTTCCCCGCCATCCGGACATAAATGAATACACCGCCAATGGCATAATTAAAAAAATGTCAAAATAGACGTACCCGCATACTCAAGCACTTTTTTGAACAATTTCGTATCCTCCGTTCTATGTGTAATGTTAGGTTATACTAATCTATATACGAGTTTTGTGCAATAGCCAAAAAGGATTAGATGATGTCCAATCGGGATTTTTTTGTTGGATACATTCAACAGGCCGATAGCCGTATCGTTTGAAGAAGGCTTTTGAGAAACTGCTGCTATCCGAATATCCGATCATTTCGGCAACTTCGTAGACATGAAGGGCGCGTTTTTCAAGTAATAGCCGCGCATATTCCATTCGTTTGTCAAGGAGATACGCATAAACCGGTTTTCCGAATAAAGCCTTAAACCCAGTTTTTAATTTGTACTCGTTAAGATATACCATACGCGAAAGTTTTGCCAGCGTGATTGGAGCCGATATATGATTGTCCACTATTTCTTTTGCTCTTAGCAGACTTTCTCTATCGCTTTTGGATAACGAAATAACGCCGCTTTTTAATTTATTTTCCAGCGCATCCATGCAAAACGCAAGGAGTTCGTGTACCTTTGACTC
>JAIRKN010000079.1 GCA_031260095.1 Tannerella sp.
GAAAACCATCTTATCGGGAAGAAATATACAGTTGGGATAGAGGGTAATAACTGCCGACTGAAACATCGTATTCGCAGGGCTTTCCGTAAAACTTGCTGTTTTTCAAAGAAACTATTCAATCATTTTAAAGCTTTTAACCTCGCGTTTTTTTATATCAATTTCGGCTTTGTATGAAGTAGCATACTTTTTACATCACCTCCGAATAATTATCTTAAGGATTAAATTCGTAATTTTGTGGGCATAATCTAATAATAAAGGAAGTTGATGGATCGCCCGTTCGTAATATACTTAAAAAACAAAACATCCCTAAAGTTTGAATACAAAAGCGATGTTTCGGCAGTTGTTCGTACCGACAATGGATATCGTATCACATTTAATAACGGAAGAAATTATAATTACGGAGCTGATAAGGTTAAATATTATCCGCTTATATCGACACGAGAAGATGTACGCATATATGAGAATGGCATATTAAATAATACATATAACACGGTTGATAATTATGGTCGTTATTTTATTTTTCGGGATGAAGACAACTGTTCTTGTCCGATTGAAGATCATGCTGATATTGAAATATGTGATATAAAAAAGAATATTGGTCAGGCAGAATCAGTAATCAATTACTTTAAAGAAATACTGAAAAGGACAGGAGAAGTGTCGTTTGATAATCTAACAGAAGAAACAGAAAACAAAAATCCAAATCAAATAAGTTCCGAAATATTGCTCAAAGCTCTTGATGGTATAGATTTATTAGAATCAAGGTCGGCATTATCTAACTACATTGATGGAACTAACCCTGCTGTTAGCACTTCTAAAGAAACCCTAATCTACCCTTTCGGATGCAACGAAAGTCAGAAAATGGCGGTTGAGACTACTCTTAGAAATAGCATCAGTATCGTAGAAGGTCCTCCGGGAACGGGAAAAACTCAAACAATCCTAAATATTATAGCCAATCTTATCGTACAGAACAAAACTGTCGCAATTGTTTCAAATAATAATTCTGCGGTATTCAATGTGCGGGAAAAGTTAGAGAAATATGACTATGAAATGATTGTGGCATCACTTGGAAATAACGACAACAAACTATCATTCTTCGAAAATATTAGAGAACAGACAATCAATCAAGATTTTGAGATTTCGACAGAGAGATTGGAAAAAGCAGAGAATGAGATTCGTGAATTGGATTCCATACTAACAACGTGTTTTCAGTATCGGAATAAATTAGCTACCCTAAAAACAGAATTATCAGATGCCGAGATAGAATTTAGCCATATAAGAGCAGAGCAGCCACTCAAACCAAACATAAAATCTGTACTTGACGAGAAATTCCATCGTAATTGGGATTTCAGCAAGGCTTTAAAGTTGAAAGATTTACTATCGTCCATTGACCTTAAAACCAAGCTGTCTTTCATAAACAAGTTACGGTTTGTTTTGCAATATGGCTTATTTGACTTTTATAGCATTAGTCAGTATAGTGAAGAACTCCCCGTTTATATAAATCACAAATTCTATGAATTATACATAGCAAAAATAGAAAACGAAATCTTAGACGTTGAAAACCGGTTGGCCTCTAATAATGAAGAAGCCAACCTTAAGCATTTTATTGAAACATCTAAAGAGGTATTCAATAGTGCGCTGTTTGAAAAATATAAACGTTTAGGAAAATCAACGTTTAATGTTGAAGATTATCGTAAGCAGTTTGATGATTTTGTAAAACATTATCCGGTAATCCTAAGCTCTACACTTTCGTTGCACACAAGTATTCCTAAAGGGTATCTTTTTGATTATCTGATTATAGATGAATCTTCACAGGTCGATATTATAAAATCCGCTGTATGTTTTTCGTGTTGTAGAAATGTGGTTGTTGTCGGAGATAGTATGCAACTTACTCATATTGTAGATAAACAGAGCAAAGAAGCATCAGAACTATTCCAATTAAAGTACAACATTTCTCCTGCATATAATTATGTCAAACAGAATATTTTGAACTCGCTGAAAAGCTTGTATGGGAATAATGTAAAGTCGGTTCTGCTAAAAGAACATTACAGATGCCATCCTGCTATTATTGGATTCTGCAATAAGAAATACTACAATAATAATCTGGTTGTTATGACTTGCGGAAATAACCATCCGTTCAGAATCATTGAGACGAGCATATCAGGAGGAAAAGATAATCACAATCAAAGACAGATAGATGAAACGGATTTCTATATCCGGGAAAACTATTCTGCGGACTATACGAAAGTCGGAGTTATTGCGCCGTATAGAAACCATGCAAATATGCTGCAAAAGCAGCTACCGGATGGAGTAGAAGCCGACACTATACATAAATTTCAGGGGCGTGAGAAGGATGTGATTATATTTAATACGGTAAAAAACAAGATAGAATCATTTATAGATAATCCAAACCTAATAAATGTTGCCGTATCAAGAGCTGTTAAGGAGTTTATTGTAGTAAAACCTGCATCAATGGAACTTCCTCACGGAACAAATATCGGTGATATGATACGCTATATATGTTATACCACCGACCCGAATGAAACGATTGTTAAGGGTAGCATCTGTTCCGTTTTTGACCTTCTGTACAAAGAATACAACAAGGTCTTTATTTCATTTCTTTCATCAAACAAGAACGTAAAAGGGTCTGCCGCCGAGATTATTATTCATAAGCTCTTGAGGGAGAATATATTATTAAACAATACTCAATTCTCATCTATTGATATGGTTAGAGAATACAGACTTAAAGACCTTGTTCGGAATCTTCGACCATTCTCGGGAGATGAAATACAGTTCATACGGAATAATTCAAGAATTGATTTTCTTCTGTATAACAAGATTGATAAAACTCCTATTCTTGCTATTGAGATGGATGGTGTGTCGTTCCATGACAATGAGTTGCAACAGAATAGGGACAATCAGAAAAATCATATTTTGGAAATTATTGGACTTCCATTGCTTAGATTATCTACTGATGGACACAATGAGGAAACGAGGATTATTGAAAGCTTAAATGCTGCAATGGGGCTGTACTAATGGCTTCATATCAACAACGCTTTGCGGAACGGGATTTTTTTATTCACAAAAACATATTCAAATAACGGTCGCCGGCATGGATTTCCATCGCCGGGCGGACTGTGTCACGTCGTTACGGGAGGAGCACGCCCTGTGCAATCCTCCCTTTCTGTGAGGGAAAGAACGGACGGCACAATTTTACGACGACCGTAATCGCTCTATTACGATGACCGTAACAGATGAAACAGGTAACGTTTTTTACTTGAATTACAAAATATTGTAAACCGTAATAAATTGTGCATGGCCCATTCCGATGGATGTCAACGGCTTTACCGATCCACTACTTTGCGCATATCCGGGAAGTAATTGCTCAAACGTATGTTACAGTCTAAAAGTACTAAAGCTTGGGGATAAACAGAAAGCGTAGTCTTTTTTTTATTCAACGCATTTATAAATCCGATTTTTTCATGTATATTTGTATTTCGTAGATAGTGATAGAAATGTGACATCATGAAATGAAATGGTTTATCCGGGACTTGATGTTTCCGGATCCCGGTTTTGGGAGTTTTGATGATTCACGGAAATGTTGAATGTTTTAATTATGTGTATTATGAAAAGATTGAAAATTGTTATGGTTATCGCAGCGTTGTTTATGGTTTCAACGATGCAAGCCCAGCTCCGTTTCGGAGTGAAGGGCGGGGTTAATATCTCTAAGGTAAAGTTTAATAAGAAAGTTTTTAAGTCGGACAATATCACAGGGTTTCATGTCGGGCCTACGATTGAGGCAATGATGGGACAGGGCGGTATTGGTCTGGATGCTGCGGCGCTATATTCACAAAGAGGTTTTGACGCGGAGGGTGGCGCCGTGAAAAATTCATATCTGGATATTCCGGTCAATCTTAAGTTCAAACTCGGATTGCCTCTTGTTAATCCTTATCTGGCAGCCGGTCCGTATATGAGTTTGCGTGTTACTGGTAATAAGAAATGGAGCGTATCGGATAAGGTGGAGCAAATTAAAGCGAAAAGTTTTGGCGCCGGGCTGAATTTTGCCGCCGGTGCGGAAATTTTTAATATGTTGCAGGTGGGTGTTATTTATAGTCTGGGGCTGACCAATGATTTTAAGACGTTTAAAGCCAATGATCCGGATAGCTATAAAGGGAAGGCACATACATGGTTGGTTACTGCCACCGTTTTCTTTTGACAGATGAACGAAGATAAATACTGCAACATTCACAGCACATGACGAAATATGCGGAAGTTATCATTCCATTGCCTCCGGCTGATACGTTTACATACCGTATACCGGAGGCAATGTTTTCTTTTATAAGCGTATATAGCCGCGTGGTCGTTCCTTTCGGCCGGAAGCACTATTATACCGGTATTGTCACCGGAATACATGATGAGAAGCCCGAAACGTCTTATGAGATAAAAGAAATATTTGTACTGCTGGATGAAAAACCTGCGGTACGTTCCTGGCAATTGCATTTCTGGCAATGGATCGCTTCCTATTATTTGTGTTCGATTGGCGAGGTATGCAGGGCTGCTTTGCCTTCCGGGCTAAAACTTGAAAGTGAAACGATTATTACCCTCAACCCGGAATATGAGGCCGGTGGACTGCTGAAACCTAACGAACAAAAAATCCTTGATGCCCTGTCTTCGTCGGATAGTTTATCCGTTTCCGGGCTGGAACGGCTTTCCGGTCTAAAGAATATTTTTCCAGCCATTCATTCCTTGCTGGAAAAAGGCGCTATCGGAATAAGCGAATCATTGAAACAGGGTTTTCGTTCTAAAACGGAAATGTATGTCCGTTTGGCCGGCGATCTGAATAAAGAGGAAAAGGTTGCATCCGTCCTGACGTCCCTGAAAAGGGCGAAACAGCAGGAAAAGTTATTATTGGATTATCTGGCGCTTAGCGGGATCAGGATCATGCCCGGCGAAGAAGACATAATGCCGGATTCCGGTGGGGAAGAATACGCCTGTAAAGTGAAAATCGGATCCGTATTAAAAAAGAGATTATTGACTTATTCCGGGATAAAACCGTCCGTATTGAATAGTTTGGTGAAAAGAGGCATTTTTGTTCTGGAAGAAAAAACGGTGAGCCGGATCGGGTCTTCGGATGCCGGCACAGGTAAATTGTCTGTTTTATCACAACCTCAGCAGAGAGCATACGAAGAAATAACGAAATCTTTTAAAACAAAAAATATTACACTTTTACAGGGTGTTACTTCAAGCGGCAAGACGGAAATATATATTCATCTGATATCCGATATGTTGTCGAAGGGTATGCAGGTGCTTTACCTGTTGCCGGAGATTGCTGTTACTACGCAGATTACAGAGCGTCTGAGGCTGATTTTCGGAAGGAATCTTCTGGTGTATCATTCCGGTTTTTCGGATAATGAACGGGTTGAAATATGGAATCGCCTGTTACATTCGGATGAGCCGGTGGTTGTGTTGGGTATACGTTCGTCTATATTTCTGCCGTATGCACGGCTTGGACTGATCATCGTGGACGAAGAGCAGGAGCCGTCATATAAACAGCAGGATCCGGCGCCGCGTTATCATGCACGGAATGCGGCGATGATGCTTGCTCTTGAGCATGGCGGGAAAGTTTTGTTAGGTTCGGCCACCCCTTCGCTGGAATCTTATTTATGGGCGTTAAACGGTAAGTATGGATGGGTGAAACTGGAACACCGCTATGGGGGAGGATTATTTCCGAAGATAGAGATTGTGAATGTCCGGGAACTGCGGCGTAAGAAGCAGATGAAAGACACCTTGTTTTCTCCGTTATTACGAGAGAAGATAGCGTCTGCCCTGTCTAAAAAAGAGCAGGTGATTCTTTTTCGCAACCGTCGTGGTTTCGCTCCCATGATGAGCTGTCAGACTTGTGGTGAGATTCCTCATTGTATCAACTGCGATGTTAGCCTTACCTATCATAAACGGTCACATCGTTTGATGTGTCATTATTGCGGGTATTCGATCGCTTTCCCCTCATGGTGTCCTTCATGCGGGAGTCAGGAGCTTAAAATGCAGGGATTCGGTACCGAGAAAGTGGAAGAAGAGATTTCGGCATTGTTTCCTTCCGCCAAGATCGTCCGTTTGGATACGGATACGGCCCGTACTCGCGACGCCTACAAGCGTATCCTGGCCGATTTTGAAGACGGGAAGGCACAGATCCTGATCGGCACACAGATGGCGTCTAAAGGACTTGATTTTGAGAATGTCAGTGTGGTCGGGATCCTGAGTGCAGACGGTATGATGAATATCCCGGACTTCCGTGCTTATGAAAGGGCTTTTCAGATGATGCTTCAGGTGAGTGGCCGTGCAGGACGCAGGGACAGGCAGGGGATGGTTGTATTACAAACGTCGCAATCCAATAGCCTGTTATTGGAACAGGTTTGCAATTTTGATTATCCGGGTATGGCACAGACACAGTTGAACGAACGTTATATGTTTCACTATCCGCCGTACACACGCCTTATCATGATCATATTACGTAGCCGCAATGAAGAAGTACTGGATCGTGTTGCCAATGAATATTCCGTTAAATTAAGACTCCTTCTTGGAGATGGCGTTTCCAACCCCGTATATCCCCCTGTAACCCGTGTTCAGACGTTATTTATCCGTAAGATCATGTTGAAAATAGATTTTTCGGTATCGGTTACCAAAACCCGTAACCAGTTGGAATACGTGCGTTCCGAAATGCAGAAAAACCCTCTTTTCCGGCAGGTCATTCTGCATTATGATGTGGATCCGCAGTAATGGTTTCTTCATGAACAGTTTTCTCTTTTGATTTATCCTGGTTTTTCAGATCAGGATAGCTGACACGTGTGTGATACATCGTTTTCAACCTTTCAAGAAATACACTTTTGATCGCTTCAATGTCTTTGAATGTCAGTGGAGCATTTTTCATCAGACCGTCGTCTATCTGACCGTCAATGATCTTATCGATGAGATTTTTAATGCTTTCATCCGTGTGGTCTTTCAGGCTGTGGGAGGCTGCTTCCACAGAATCGGCCATCATCAGTATGGCCGTTTCTTTACTGAACGGATTAGGCCCCAGATAGGTGAAAACCTTTTCATTAACAGGTTTGTCCGGATTAGCATTACGAAATGAATTATAAAAGAATTTTGTTTTTCCTTTTCCGTGGTGCGTACTGATGAAATCAATGATAGCTTTTGGAATATGCGCCTTTTCAGCGATTTTTATTCCGTCGGTAACATGGGAGAGGATAATCTGCGCACTTTGTTCAAAAGGTAATTTCTCATGCGGATTGAAGTCTTTCTGGTTTTCTGTGAAAAATGCAGGATTATTTATCTTTCCTATATCATGGTATAAGGCTCCGGTACGAATGAGTTGCGTATCTGCTCCGACTTTTTCACCGGCTTTGGACGCCAGTATGGATACTTGAAGGGTGTGTTGAAATGTTCCGGGAGCCGTTTCGGAAAGTTTTTTCAGTAATGGGTTGTTCATATTCGACAGTTCAACCAGTGTAATGGGAGACAGGTATCCGAATATTTTTTCCAGCACATAGATAAGCACATAAGAGAACATAAGTAAGATAAAGTTAATGCTGAAATAGAATATCATTTCCCCATTTATTTTACTGAATTCCCCTTCCTGATAAATTACAAGGCTTAAATAAAATATGACATAAGAAAGAAAAACAAACAGGGAACATTTAATAAGCTGTGAGCGCTGTGAGAGTTCTTTCAGGCTGAAAATAACGACGATGCAGGTAAGAATCTGCAATAGAAGAAATTCAAACGGGAACAGTGCAATTAACGAACAGATGATAACGGTTATCAGGTGTGTGAACAGCGCCGTATGGGAATCAAAGAAGGTACGTATTACAATCGGAATAATGGCGAAAGGGAGGATATAAATATTGAAAAGACTGTATTTGACGCATATTTCGGATATAAGACAAGCTCCTAATATACATGACAAAATGAAGGTCAGGTTTTTACGCTTAAAATAGATCCTCGGATTGAATGTCGCCATATAAAGCCCGAAACAAGCCATGATACCAAATATAAGTACAAATTGTCCTGTGAGTATAATATTCTGGCGTTGCGTACCTCCGGATTTTGTTTCATGTACTATTTTCAGGGAACGCAGGACGCTGTATGTATGTTTGTCAATGACCTCTCCCCGGTCGACAATCCGTTCGCCCGCCTGTACCATTCCGCTGGATAGCGGTATATTTCGGATCTGATCCTCCAGAATTTTATTAGATGTTTCAGCGTCGTAGAATATGTTTTCGGTCAGATATTCATTTATATTACATCCTTTGAGAATACCTTTGTTAATATTTTCAGGGGCATTGTTTATGATTTCTTCATAGGTTGATTTTACAGAATAGAAATCGGTTAGTGTTTTAACTTCCGCAACACTGTTTGTCAAAACCGTAATATGTGTCCGGTTTTCTTTATTCATCAACTCAAAATCACTGCTTGAAATGATTCCTTTTTTATATGCCTCATGCAGTTTTTTGTTGATATATCTGAGTTCGGCATTGGGTATTCCCGCTTCCTGCAGGACTGCGATCCGATCCTGCCAGTTTTCCATCCTTATATTTTCTTCCTCTGCGTTATAGCGGAAATAAGGCTCAAAATTTTTACGTATACTATCTTTCGCGGCTTCAATTTCAGCGGCTTCTTTATATATCGGGAAATCGCCGGGAGCCGTCAGCAGGTTATATCTCCAAGGCTTACCTTCATTAAACTGATAGCGAAAGATCCCTTCCCGCGGGAAGAAAAATGCAATGATAAAGGCTGTAATTAATATATATAGCGCAGATATAACCGTAGATCTCTTTGTCGTCATAATTTTAATATGAATAAAAGTGTAACTTTTTTATGGCGAAAGTACATAAAAAATTTAGTATAAGAAAAAAAAGCGTTACTTTTGCGCCATTCTTAATTATTGTAAGTAAAAAATATATGTCGGAACGGAAAGTAAGGGTACGTTTTGCGCCGAGTCCAACAGGGCCTCTACACATAGGAGGCGTACGTACGGCCTTATATAATTATTTGTTTGCAAAACAGCATGACGGCGAACTGATTCTTCGCATCGAGGATACGGACTCACAACGATATGTGCCGGGTGCGGAAGAGTATATTACGGCATCTTTCAAATGGCTTGATATCAGGTTTGATGAAGGGACGGGATATGGCGGAAATTATGGGCCGTATCGCCAGAGCGAACGGAAAGGAATATATCGTAAATATGTAGATCAGTTGCTTGATGCGGATCTGGCCTATATTGCTTTTGATACGCCGGAAGAGTTGGAAAAGAAAAGAAAAGAAACGCCGAATTTCCAGTATGATGCTTCCACACGGAGGCAGATGCGTAATTCATTGACTTTGCCGGAAGAAGAAGTACGATCCTTGATAGATGCGGGCAACCGTTATGTGGTACGTATAAAAATCGAGCCGGATGAAGAGATTCATGTACAGGATCTCATACGTGGCGAGGTGATTATTAATTCTTCTATTCTTGACGACAAAGTATTGTTTAAATCCGCAGATAACCTGCCGACCTATCACCTGGCCAATATTGTAGATGACCATTTAATGGAGATTACCCACGTAATACGGGGAGAAGAATGGTTGTCAAGCGCGCCGTTGCACGTATTGCTTTACCGTTATCTTGGTTGGACGAAGACAATGCCGGCTTTTGCGCATCTCCCCTTATTGCTGAAACCGGAGGGAGGGGGCAAGTTGAGTAAACGCGACGGTGACCGTCTGGGCTTCCCTGTCTTTCCGCTCGAATGGCATGATCCTGAAAGCGGTGAAGTTGTATCCGGTTATCGTGAGAGTGGTTATTTGCCGGAAGCGGTCATTAATTTTCTGGCACTGCTGGGCTGGAACCCCGGAAATGATCAGGAATTGATGACGATGGACGAATTGATCCGCCTTTTTGATCTGACCCATTGCAGTAAGAGCGGCGCCAGATTTGACTATGAGAAAGGTAAATGGTTCAATCATCAGTACATACAAAAACGCAGTAACGGAGAAGTTGCGAAAATGTTTCTCCCTGTCCTTGAAAGTCATGGCGTTCGTCATTCGGACCTTTCTTATGTAGAGAAAGTTGTCGGTATGATGAAAGAGCGTGTGAATTTCATTTCGGAGTTGTGGGAGCAATCCTGCTATTTTTTCATTGCTCCAACCCGATACGATGAAAAAACACGCAGGAAACGCTGGAAAGAAGACAGCGCCGTGCAACTGGCGGAACTGGTGGAAATCCTGAGTAAACGTGAACCTTTTGACGCGGAAGGAACGGAAAAATACGTAAAGTCATGGATAGAACAGAAAGGCTACAGCCTCGGTAATATTATGAATGTCGTACGCCTGGCGCTTGTCGGACAGGCGATCGGGCCACATATCTTCCTGATTACCGAAACGATCGGTAAAGAAGAAACGATAAAAAGATTGCGGCGGGCTATCGAGCAATTGCCCCTGCACAATATTCCCTAACGTCAAAACTGAAATTAACCCTTAATCAATTCACAACGTGCATTATTTATATACTTTCGTGTTACACATGTACGCTTTCTCAGTCGAAATCGCGTCTTTTTTCAACCGCAAAGCGCGGATGACCCGGATCGGACAATGGTACACCAACGGAACGCTACGGAAAAAGATCGACCGTAAGGCTCAATATATCTGGTTTCATGCCGCATCTTTGGGCGAGTTTGAACAGGGTCGGCCGATGATGGAAACCCTGCGGAAACGATATCCGGCATACAAAATACTGCTGACTTTCTTTTCACCCTCCGGGTACGAGGTGCGCAAGAACTATGAAGGCGCCGATGTGATCTGTTATTTGCCTTTTGACACGCCGTATAAAGTGCGTAAATTCTTGAATCTCGCCAACCCGTCCATAGCTGTTTTTATCAAGTATGAGTTCTGGTTGAATTATCTGACCGAATTGAAGAAGCATGGTGTTAAAACATATCTTATATCGGCTATATTCCGCCCCAGTCAATTATTTTTCAAATGGTACGGACGGTGGTACCGGAAGGCTTTGGAATGTTTTGACGTCCTTTTTGTACAGGATGAGGACTCGAAAAAGTTACTGGCCGGATACGGGATAAACAATGTGAAAGTCTGCGGCGATACACGTTTCGACCGCGTGCTGGAAATACAGCATAACGCGCGACGACTGCCCGAAGTGGAACTCTTTGCCCAAGGCGATCATCCGCTCCTGATCATGGGAAGCTCGTGGGCCGAAGATGAAGAGATGATCCTCCCGTATTTTAACAGGCATCCCGAAATGAAATTAATTATTGCGCCACATGAGATCCACCACGAGCACCTTTTGTATATACAGTCGTTACTCGACCGTCCTTTTATCCGAATGTCCGAATCATGCGAAGAATCGTTGCGGACAAACGATTGCCTGATCATTGACAGTTTCGGCCTGCTTTCGTCGATATACCGTTACGGCGACATCGCATATATCGGCGGCGGTTTCGGCGGCGGCATTCATAACACGCTGGAAGCTGCCGTGTATGGCATTCCGGTCATCTTTGGCCCTAAATATCAGAAATTCAAAGAAGCAAAAAGCCTGATTGCCTGTGGCGGCGGATTTTCGGTCGACAATGCAAATGTTTTTACCGGTTGCATGGATCATCTCATCTCCGATCCCGTATCGCGCCGTAAAGCCGGAATGGCGGCAAGTGATTTTGTGCGCCGCAATGCCGGCGCTACCGAAAAAATCCTGTCGTTTTTCGGCGACTGATCTCTTTTTAATCTACCCTGTGAATCTGCCGACCTCACAGATGCCCATCTGTTGACCTCACAGATGCCCATCTGTTAGCCTCACAGATGTCCGTCTGCCGGGTACAGCGGCATTTAATCCCTTAAAACAGGACGCGCCGCCGCTCCACCACCAGTTTTTTGACCTGCAAGACCGTTCGATCCGCAAAGATGACGGATGGCGGATTTAAGGATCCGTACCCGGAGAAAGGACTTTTTTCGTATCACTGATGAATGTTTCGTAGGCGGAACGTTCGCCGGCTGACATGTGGATCGTATCGGCGACGGAAGGGGGGATGATCCGGTATTTGGGCAGTTGAACCCATACGGGGGTGTAGGATATGTTTATGGTTAAGGGGAGGTCGTGCTTTTTTGTAACGTCAAGCGCGACGATGATCCCTCCGTCCCGGTAGCGTTCACGTTGATTGGATACCAGATTTCCTAATGAATAGACGGTCACGTGGCGGGTCTGTTTCTTTTCATTACCGGAATAATCCATGTATGTATCTTCGTGAATCATGATGGGTTGTATGACGTGCGGATGGCTTCCGATAACGATTTCCGCGCCGTAGCGGTGACATAATGCGGCGAATGCTTTTTGTTCCGCATTGGGTTGCCGTGCGTATTCGTGTCCCCAGTGGAAAAAGACGATGATGGCGTCTGTTTTTGTGCGGTCTGTCAGTGCGATATCGCGTGCAATGTTGAATGAATCAATGCGATTGATGCTTAAGCCGTCGGGCGTTAGGAGGCCGTTCGTCCCGTAGGTGTAGTTGAGGAGGGCGAAGCGGAGACCTTTTGTCTGAAGTGTCAGCGGATGATTTGTAATGAATCCGTAGCTGTCGGCGAATATTCCCGTATGTTTTATTCCTGCCGAATTGAGCAGTTTCAGTGTGGTGTATGCGCCATTTTTGCCTCCGTCAAAGATATGATTATTTGCCGTTACCGCCACGTCGACGCCAATATCGCTTAATGCCTGTGCTATCTCGCCGGGCGAACGGAATAGTGGAAATCCCGTATAAGACCCGGATGTTGTCAGGGTTGTTTCCAGATTGATGAAAGCAAGGTCTGCCTGTTCAAATATGGGTTTTACGTAGCGGAATGATTCGGAGTAATCGTATCCGCCGCCAGGGGTTTTTGCCGCGTCGACCTGCGGGATATGCTGCATCAGGTCGCCTCCGAATACCAGGCGGGCGTGCCGGGGCGTTTCGTCAAGCATGTCTATGGCCGTATCGAGCCATGTATCTATATCGGCAGGGTAGCGCCATTCTTCCGTCTCATGGTCGGATCTTTTGTGTCCGAGTCTGACGACGACCGCATTTTTATCAGGAATGATAAATACATACTGGCCTTTTATGCCCCGTAGATAGGGTATTTTCATGCCGTTTTTTTCAAGTAGCCAGATTTGATATCCGTAATAGCTGTTCATCTCTTTATGTTTTTTGAATATCAGATCGTTGCATGCCGTTGTCGCCTCCGTGAGATATTGCTGCGGAATGACTTGTTTTCCGTTCCATTTGCCCGCATTCAAAACCAATTGTCCCAGACGGGCAAAATCCCGTGCGTTACTGTTGAAACAGCAATAGGCTTTTTCAAATCCGTCTTTATGATCGAGCGACCAGAGAGCGTCTTCTTCGGCCTGTATAGGGGTCCATATTTTACGGGAAACGTATGAGCTGATATTTTCTCCGGTAGCCTTCTCCAGAATAAATGCCAGTAATTGTGTGACACCGCTTTGATAAACAAAATTGATCCCGGGTTCTTCTATTTGTTTCATTCCGGTCACAATCTTTTCAAGGTTGTTTCCATAATATAACCGGGTCACAGGAGAGAAAATCGAAGTATATGCTTCCTGAAAGTCAACACCTGCGCTCATGGTCAGCAGATGACGGATCGTCAGAGGTTTCCCGTTGTAACCTTTAAATTGCGGAAAGAAATCACTGACCGGCTGGTCTACACTTTCAATGACCCCATCGTCAATGGCACACCCTGTGGCAAAAGAAATAATACTTTTTGCCATGGAGAACGAATTACTATGTGATTGTGGCGAATAATCATCCCAATACTGTTCGAAAAGTAGTGCTCCGTTTTGTATGATTACATAGGCAACGGTACCGTATTTTTCAAAATCACCGGTATATTTTTCAGGAATGGATAGTTTGTTGTAATATTCGGAAAGTTCCCATGACTGTGGATCACCGGCTTCTACTATCCGGTTTTCAAAAATAGAGTACTGGTCAATCTTAGGCGACAGATGTACCAATGCTTTTCTGATATAATAATTGGAAGGTAAAAACAGCCATATACCTGCAACAAACAGTATAATTGCTGTTCCTGCAATGATGCGCTTCGCATAAGCAGACATCCGGCAATTGGCAATTGACAATTTTTCCAACTTCAATAAAGACCCCTTCGGTTTACCGTTCTTCATAAATCACTAACCATTAATCATTGACCCTTACTCACAAACCTCCGACTACTCATCATTCTCTTTGTACCACGACGCGTACATGTGGTAGTTATGTGCTATTTTCTGATTTATTTCTTTGGATTGTCCCGGGTCCACTTTTTTGATGAACTTAGCGGGAACCCCGGCGTAGATACTTCCGGGTTCAACCTGTGTATTACTTAGTACGACAGAGCCTGCCGCAACAATGGCGCCTTCACCTATTACCGCATGGTCGAGTAAAATAGATCCCATGCCTATCAAGGCGCCGTTGCATATTTTCGCGCCATGAATGGTTACATTGTGTCCGATAGAAACATCGTCGCCGATTTCTATGGTTGATTTCTCGTATAAGGTATGCAAGACGGAACCATCCTGGATGTTTACGTTATTCCCGATTCTTATAGAGTTCACATCTCCGCGAAGCACTGTTCCGAACCAGATGCTGCAACCGTTACCTATTACGACGTCGCCGATGATTACCGCATTGTCAGCCAAATATGTATCTTCCCCGGTAACCGGAGTGAAGCCTCTTACTGATTTTATTAAAGCCATAAATCTCTGTGTTAAATTTTAGGGGGATAAAAGTACATAAAAAAATGGAATTAATTGTTCCGGCAAAAATATATGATTAAAAATTTTGTTGGTAAAAAAACAATCTGTAATTTTGCGGCTCAAAAATAAGGATATAATACAAAAAGCAATATAATTTAAAAATTAATTTATGATCGTAGTTCCATTGAAAGAAGGCGAAAATATTGAAAGAGCCTTGAAAAAATTTAAAAGAAAGTTTGAGAAAACAGGTGTTGTGAAAGAACTGAGAAGCCGTCAGGCATTTATTAAGCCTTCCGTAAAGAAAAGAAAAGAGCATGTACATGCTGTTTATGTAAAGCAATTACAGCAGGCTGAAAATTAATCGACAAAAAAATCCCCTTTTTATTTGTTTTTTTTGAAAAAAGCCCTTACATTCGTTGCATCTTATTGAAAATGTAACGTGAGAGGAAAGGTGAGATTGTTTATAGAATATTTACAGTATGAACGGAATTATTCGGTTCATACTGTGAGCGCATATATAAACGACTTGTGCCAGTTTGTTTCTTTTCTTGAGAAAAAAGAAGCGTTGGAAGGTGAGTCATTTCCGGTTGACAGAGTGGATACCGATATAGTTCGTCAATGGATGATGGGTTTAATGAAAGAATCTTTATCATCTGCTTCGGTTAACCGGAAATTAAGCGCATTACATTCATTTTTCAAATATCTTGTTCGTCAGGGTGTTCTCAAAAAACATCCGTTTCCACTTCTTTCAGGACCAAAAAAGGTGAGAGTCTTACCTTATTTTATAAAAGAGAAGGAAATAGAAGAGGCGCTTGATGAAAAAAACTTCGCTCAGGATTTTGAAGGAATTCGTAACCGACTTATGCTTGAAATGTTTTATGAAACGGGAATCCGTTGTTCGGAGCTGGTCGGAATTAAAAATACCGATGTGGATTTGGAGGCTATGGTGCTTAAAGTTACGGGAAAACGTAATAAGCAACGGTTGATTCCTTTTGCGGCGCGCCTGAAAGAAATGATTATAAATTATACTAATGTACGGGCGCGAGATATTGGGACGGAAAGCTCATCATTTTTTGTCCGTAAAGATGGCCGGTCCGTCACATCGGCAATTGTTTATTATGCAGTAAAAAAGAAGTTGTCTGATATTCCGATGCTGTCTAAGCGGAGTCCGCATGTATTAAGGCATACTTTTGCCACCAGTATGCTGAATGACGGCGCTGAGATAAGCGCTGTCAGGAACCTGTTGGGGCATAGCAGTCTGGCTTCTACTTCGGTCTATACGCATGTGACGTTTGAGGAATTGAAGAAAGTGTATAACGCTCATCCGAGAGCAAAAAAATAAGGAGGATTATGTATGGATATTAAGATTAAATCAATTCATTTCGATGCGACTGAAAAATTAGAATCGTTTATCGAAAAAAAAGTTTCAAAGTTAGAGCACTTTTATGATGGTATTTTAATGGCGGATATTGTGCTCAAAGTTGTTAAGCCGGAAACGGTAAAAAACAAAGATGTGAGTATTCGTCTTAAAATTAAAAGTGGAGACTGTTATGCGGAAAAAGTATGTAATTCTTTTGAAGAAGGCGTTGATCTGGCGGTAGACGCGTTGGAAAAACAATTGCTTAAATTCAAAGAAAAAAGCAGGACTAAATAAAAAAAACAGAAAAAAAACAGAGAAATTTGGTGGATTGAAAAATAATTTCTAAATTTGCCGCCGTTTCGCCCCATGACGAAGCGGCTTTTTTTGAAAATGCCTCTTTAGCTCAGTTGGCCAGAGCACGTGATTTGTAATCTCGGGGTCGTTGGTTCGAATCCGACAAGAGGCTCGGATAAATGGCTTAGAGTACTTTAAGTGGACGAGATAATAAGCCTGTGTAGCTCAGCGGTAGAGCACTTCCTTGGTAAGGAAGAGGTCCCGAGTTCAAGTCTCGGCACCGGCTCCGTGAGTTATAGCAAATAATAAGGATGGATGAACATTCTAAATTAATATAAAGATATTTAAGATTATGGCAAAAGAACATTTTAACAGGACGAAACCGCATGTAAACATCGGTACGATTGGTCACGTTGACCATGGTAAAACTACTCTGACAGCTGCTATTACAACTGTTTTGGCAAAGAAAGGTCTTTCCGAAATACGTTCGTTTGATTCCATCGACAACGCGCCGGAAGAAAAAGAAAGAGGGATCACTATTAATACAGCACATGTAGAATATGAAACGGCAAATCGCCATTATGCGCATGTTGACTGTCCGGGTCATGCCGACTATGTAAAGAATATGGTAACGGGCGCTGCCCAGATGGACGGAGCGATCATTGTAGTTGCCGCTACGGATGGTCCTATGCCCCAGACTCGCGAACACATACTATTGGCCCGTCAGGTAAATGTACCGCGCTTGGTTGTGTTTATGAATAAATGCGATATGGTAGACGATCCTGAAATGTTGGAATTGGTAGAAATGGAAATGCGCGACTTGCTTTCATTCTATAATTTCGATGGTGATAATACTCCTGTGATACAAGGTTCTGCATTGGGTGGACTGAACGGAGATCCTAATTGGGAAGAGAAAATAGTCGAATTGATGGATGCTGTTGACACGTGGATTCCACTTCCTCCGCGTGATGTTGAAAAACCGTTCCTTATGCCTGTTGAAGACGTGTTCTCTATTACGGGTCGCGGTACGGTTGCTACCGGTCGTATTGAAACAGGTATCGTTCATACGGGTGATGAAGTTGAAATCATTGGTTTGGGAGCAGAAAACATGAAATCTGTTGTTACAGGTGTGGAAATGTTCCGTAAGATTCTTGACGAAGGTCAGGCCGGCGATAACGTAGGTTTGTTACTTCGCGGTATCGACAAAAATGAAATCAAACGCGGTATGGTGCTTGGTCATCCGGGAAAAGTTAAACCTCATTCCAAATTTAAAGCAGAGGTTTATATCCTGAAGAAAGAAGAAGGTGGTCGTCATACCCCGTTCCACAATAAATATCGTCCGCAGTTCTATATCCGTACATTGGACGTAACAGGTGAGATTACGTTGCCGGCAGGCGTTGAAATGGTTATGCCGGGTGATAACGTAACGATTGAAGTCGAATTAATCTATCCGGTGGCATGTAACGTAGGTTTACGTTTTGCTATCCGTGAGGGTGGTCGTACGGTTGGTGCCGGTCAGATTACAGAATTGGTAGACTAACAATAAATAAATACAGTCAATCGTTTAAAATCCGGTTGATTGTATTAAACACGGAAGTAGCTCAGTTGGTAGAGTACCGGTCTCCAAAACCGGCTGTCGGGAGTTCGAGCCTCTCCTTCCGTGCACATCAAACAAATATTCGATGAAAAAAATAATACAGTATTTTAAAGATTCATACAACGAACTTGTACATAAGGTTTCCTGGCCTACAAGAGTAGAGTTATCCAATAGCGCTGTGGTCGTTTTATTCGCTTCCATCATCATAGCGTTAGTGGTCTTTGCTGTTGATTTTGTCTTCGAGCATGCGATGCGTTTTGTTTATAACAGCATTTAAATTTTATTATGTCTGACGTTCAACCTAAATTTTATGTTCTTCGCGCGATCAGTGGTAAAGAAAACAAAGTGCGCGAATACATTGAAACCGAAATAAAAAATTCGGACTTGGGACAATACGTGACGCAGGTACTTATCCCTACGGAAAAAACATTTACTGTGCGTAACGGCAAAAAAATGATGAAAGAACGCGCTTATTTGCCCGGTTATGTGTTGGTAGAAGCGAATCTGGTAGGTGAGGTAGCACATCGTCTGAGAAATATACCGAATGTAATCGGTTTTCTCGGAGGACTTGAAAACCCGGTACCTTTACGTCCTTCGGAAGTCAGTCGTGTATTAGGTACGGTAGACGAATTGCAGGAGCAGGAGGAAGACATTGATCTTCAATTTTTCGTTGGTGAAACGGTGAAAGTGACCTATGGTCCGTTCAATGGTTTTACCGGTGTGATTGAAGAGGTAAATGCCGAGAAAAAGAAACTTAAGGTGATGGTAAAAATCTTCGGACGAAAAACACCCCTTGAGTTGAGTTATGTACAGGTAGAAAAGGAATAAGATTTTTGTTACGGAGAGTCGGATTCTTTTCGTTTTATATTCATAAACAGTTAAAAAAACAAGAAAAATGGCGAAAGAAATTGCTGGACAAATTAAATTGCAGATTAAAGGAGGAGCCGCAAACCCTTCTCCGCCCGTAGGACCGGCTTTAGGTTCTAAGGGTATTAACATTATGGAGTTTTGCAAGCAATTCAATGCCAGAACCCAGGACAAAGGCGGTAAAGTACTGCCTGTTGTAATTACCTATTATTCGGACAAATCATTCGATTTCGTTGTAAAGACGCCTCCGGTAGCCGTTCAGTTATTAGAAGTTTCCAAATTGAAAAGCGGTTCGGCGGAGCCAAACCGTAAAAAGGTGGCGGAAATTACTTGGGATGCGATAAAGGCGATTGCTGAAGACAAGATTGTTGATATGAATTGTTTCACTGTTGAGGCTGCGATGAAAATGGTAGCGGGAACAGCCAGGAGTATGGGTATTACAGTAACAGGGACATTTCCGGGAATAAACCAATAAAAAGTCAAGTAGAAGATGAGTAAACTTACAAAAAATCAAAAACTGGCTTCGGGTAAGATTGAGAACGGGAAAGCATATACATTGAGAGAAGCATCGGCGTTAGTGAAAGATATTACTTTAGCTAAATTTGATGCGTCTGTAGATGTGGATGTTCGTCTTGGAGTAGATCCCCGTAAGGCAAATCAAATGGTAAGGGGCGTCGTTTCTCTGCCACACGGAACCGGAAAGGTGACAAGGGTTCTTGCATTATGTACTCCCGACAAAGAAGCCGAGGCGAAAGAAGCCGGCGCTGATTATGTCGGCTTAGATGAATATATCGATAAAATCAAAGGTGGTTGGACTGATATAGACATCATTATCACAATGCCTTCCATTATGGGAAAAATAGGTGCTTTAGGACGAATTTTAGGCCCGCGCGGTTTGATGCCGAACCCAAAGAGTGGTACGGTAACAAATGAGATAGGCAAAGCTATTCAGGAGGTGAAACAGGGTAAGATTGACTTTAAAGTAGATAAAACCGGGATTGTTCATTCTTCTGTAGGAAAAGTCTCATTTGATACAAACCAGATATATGACAATGCGAGGGAGTTTATTACAACCTTGATTAAGCTTAAACCTTCTGCTGCTAAAGGTACTTATTTGAAAAGTATTTATCTTTCCTCAACCATGAGTCCGGGTATCAAAATTGATCCTAAATCAGTTGAAGATTAATAACTTTTAAAAATTGAGACGATGAAAAAGGAAGATAAAGGCAGAATCATCAATGAGTTAACGGAACAATTGAAGCAATATCCTCATGTTTATCTTACAGATATTGAAGCATTGAATGCAGAAAAAACAAGTAAGTTGAGAAGGGCATGCTTCAAGCAGGAAGTTAAATTAGTCATGGTGAAGAATACATTGCTGAAAAAAGCAATGGAAAAGGTGGAGGAAACCGATTATTCGGAATTATATAGTGTATTGAAAGGTAATACGGCCATTATGTTTGCAAATGTTGCAAATACACCGGCTCGCCTGATTAAAGATTTTACTAAAGATATAAAAGGTGGTGATGGCCGACCGAAACTGAAAGGAGCTTATGTTCAGGAAGGTTTCTATACGGCAAATGACCTGGAAACTTTAGCAACCATAAAGAGCAGGGAAGAACTGATCGGAGATGTGATTGGCTTATTACAATCACCGATAAAGACAGTGATATCCGCTTTACAATCAAATGGCGGACAAATGATACACGGATTATTAAAAACGCTTGAAGAGCGTAAATAAAAAAATTACAAATTATAAACATTTAAATCATAACGAAAATGGCAGATTTGAAAGCTTTTGCAGAACAATTAGTAAATCTTACAATTAAAGAAGTGAATGAATTGGCAACAATTCTTAAAGATGAATATGGCATTGAGCCGGCGGCGGCAGCCGTTGCTATTGCTGCTGGTCCTGCTGCTGGCGCAGCGGCAGTTGAAGAAAAGACAGAGTTTGATGTCGTCTTGAAAGCCGCAGGCGCTAATAAGTTGGCTGTAGTAAAATTGGTGAAAGAGTTAACAGGTCTTGGTCTGAAAGAAGCTAAGGATGTAGTTGACGGTGCACCAAGTAATGTTAAGGAAGGCTTACCTAAAGCTGATGCGGAAGGGATTAAGAAACAATTGGAAGAAGCTGGAGCGGAAGTTGAGCTTAAATAGTTCATATTATAATCCTGCTTAGCGGGTTAATTGGTTAAGAATCTCTTTCATGAGAGGTTCTTAACCTTTTTGTGTCTATTTTTATTATTCGTTCAATTAATTCCAATGATAGATGTCTTCAACAACCAAACCCCAACGAATTAACTTTGCTTCGATAAAGGACCAACTTTCATATTCTGATTTTCTCGAAGTTCAATTGAAGTCATTTCAAGACTTTCTTCAATTAGATATGCCTCCTGAAAAGAGGAAAAAAGAGGGACTATATAAAGTATTTACAGAAAACTTTCCGATAGCGGATACGCGCAATAATTTTGTGCTGGAGTTCCTTGATTATTATCTGGATCCTCCGCGCTATACGATGGAAGAGTGCATTGCACGAGGATTAACATATAGTGTGCCCCTAAAGGCAAAAATGAAACTATATTGTACGGATCCCGAACATGAAGATTTCGATACGGTGGTACAGGATGTTTATCTTGGCCCGATCCCTTACATGACAAATCGTGGAACGTTTATTATCAATGGCGCCGAACGTGTGGTGGTATCGCAGTTACACCGTTCGCCGGGTGTGTTTTTCGGACAAAGCATTCATGCTAACGGAACGAAGCTTTATTCGGCACGCATTATTCCGTTTAAAGGTTCTTGGATCGAATTTGCAACGGACATTAATAACGTCATGTACGCATATATCGACCGTAAAAAGAAATTACCCGTAACAACTCTTCTGAGAGCTATCGGCTTTGAATCTGACAAGGATATTCTTGAGATATTCAACCTTGCAGAAGAGGTGAGAGTTACGAAAACTAACCTGAAAAAATATGCAGGTCGTAGACTGGCTGCCCGTGTGCTGAAAACATGGGTTGAAGATTTTGTTGATGAAGATACGGGTGAAGTCGTTTCTATCGAACGTAATGATGTTGTAGTGGATCGTGAGGCTTCACTTGATGACAAAAATATGGATATCATTCTGGAATCCGGAACGCAGCATATTTTATTGCACCGCGAAGATCAGAACCTGAATGATTATGCTATCATTTACAATACATTGCAAAAAGATCCGAGTAATTCGGAAAAAGAAGCCGTACTGTATATTTACCGTCAGTTGCGTAATGCGGAACCCGCAGATGACGCAAGTGCACGTGAAGTTATCACCAATCTGTTCTTCTCGGAAAAACGGTATGATCTTGGAGATGTCGGACGTTTCCGAATCAATCGCAAACTGAATCTTCATATTGGCAATGATATCAAGGTTTTGACAAAAGAAGATATTATTGAGATAATCAAATACTTAATACAGTTGATCAACTCAAAAGCGATTGTTGACGATATTGATCATTTGAGTAACCGCCGTGTACGTACGGTTGGCGAGCAGCTTTATAATCAGTTCGGAATAGGTTTGGCCCGTATGTCACGTACGGTTCGTGAACGTATGAATGTTCGTGATAACGAAGTATTTACGCCGATAGACCTGATCAATGCGAAAACAATCTCTTCCGTAGTAAATTCATTTTTCGGAACAAATGCGCTTTCGCAATTCATGGACCAGACGAATCCGCTTGCGGAAATCACGCATAAACGTCGCTTATCGGCATTGGGACCGGGAGGTTTATCCCGTGAACGTGCGGGTTTTGAGGTGCGTGATGTACACTATACACACTATGGACGTCTTTGTCCGATTGAAACGCCGGAAGGTCCGAATATCGGGTTGATTTCTTCTCTATGTGTATACGCAAAAATAAATGATCTCGGTTTTATAACAACTCCGTACCGTAAGGTTGAAAATGGCCGTGTGGATTTTTCAGATGAAGCCCTGGAGTATTATACAGCTGAAGAAGAAGAAGATAAAATTGTTGCACAGGGGAATGCTCCGCTTGACTCGAATGGTAAATTTATCCGTGACCGGGTAAAAGCAAGATATGAAGCGGATTTTCCAGTCGTGGCGCCAGATGAAGTACATCTTATGGATGTCGCTCCGACACAGATTGCTTCTATTGCCGCCGCATTGATTCCGTTCCTTGAACATAATGATGCGAATCGTGCATTGATGGGATCTAACATGATGCGTCAGGCGGTTCCGTTGATTCATGCCGACGCTCCTATTGTCGGAACCGGCATCGAAAGTCAGTTGGCGCGTGATTCACGTACCCAGATTGTCGCAGAAAATTCCGGTGAAGTCATCTATGTGGATTCGACAACGATCAAGATAAAATATGATCGTTCCGAAGACGAAGAGTTTGTGAGTTTTGAAGACGCGGTAAAAACGTATACTATTCCTAAATGGCGTAAGACGAACCAGAGTACAACGGTCGACCTTCGTCCTGTCTGCCGTCGTGGCCAACGTGTCGACAAGGGTGAAATACTGACGGAGGGTTATTCGATACAAAACGGCGAACTGGCTTTAGGACGCAACGTAAAGGTAGCGTATATGCCCTGGAAAGGTTATAATTATGAAGATGCTGTCGTTTTGAATGAACGTATTGTCCGTGAAGACGTCTTTACATCGGTACATGTTGATGAATACATTCTTGAAGTTCGTGAAACAAAACGTGGTATGGAGGAATTAACCTCCGATATACCGAATGTCAGCGAAGATGCAATTAAAGATCTTGACGAAAGAGGTATTATACGTGTAGGCGCCCGTATTAATCCCGGGGATATCATTATCGGAAAGATAACTCCGAAAGGAGAATCTGATCCTTCTCCCGAAGAAAAACTGTTGCGTGCGATTTTCGGGGATAAGGCTGGCGATGTAAAGGATGCGTCGTTGAAAGCTACCCCTTCATTGCATGGTATCGTTATTAATACCAGCTTGTTTTCCAGAATCGTTAAGAAAAAGAACGGTCGTCAGACAGAAAAGACGATTCTGCCTAAGCTGGACGAAGAATACGAGAAGAAGATGAGTGAGTTGAAGGCGGCTCTTATTGAAAAGTTGCTGACGCTTACTAATGGCAAAACATCACAGGGAGTAAAAGATTACCTGAATATGGATGTGATATCCAGAGGTACCAAATTTAATAGGAAAGCGATTGAAGACCTTGATTATAATACGATCCAGGTCAGTAAATGGACATCCGATTTGCGTGTGAATGGTTTGATAAAGAATCTTATCCTGAATTATCTGAAAAAATATAAGGAATTAGATGCAGAGCTTCGTCGTAAGAAGTTTGATCTGACGATTGGCGATGAGTTGCCCACAGGTATTATTCAGATTGCCAAGGTTTATGTTGCGAAAAAACGTAAAATACAGGTTGGTGATAAGATGGCCGGTCGTCATGGAAATAAAGGTATTGTGTCAAAAATAGTACGTCAGGAGGACATGCCGTTTCTTGAAGACGGAACGCCGGTAGATATCTGTTTGAATCCGCTGGGTGTCCCTTCACGTATGAACTTAGGGCAGATTTTTGAAGCTGTACTGGGTTGGGCCGGACAAACGTTAGGAGAAAAATTTGCTACTCCTATCTTTGACGGCGCTTCATTGGACGATCTGAACGCATGGACGGATAAAGCACGCCTTCCGCGTTACGGAAAGACCTACCTGTATGACGGCGGCACGGGAGAACGTTTTGACCAACCGGCTACGGTAGGCGTCACCTACTTCCTGAAATTAGGGCACATGGTTGATGATAAGATGCATGCGCGTTCGATAGGACCCTATTCATTGATAACACAACAACCACTCGGAGGTAAGGCACAGTTTGGCGGACAGCGTTTTGGAGAAATGGAGGTTTGGGCAATCGAAGCATTCGGCGCTTCCCATATCCTTCAGGAGATTCTTACGGTGAAGTCGGATGATGTAGTCGGACGTTCCAAAACATACGAAGCTATCGTGAAAGGTGAAGCGATGCCTAAACCCGGCATTCCGGAGTCGCTGAACGTACTTCTCCATGAATTGAGAGGTTTGTGTTTGAGTTTTTCATTAGAATAATTAACTCTTTATAAATAAATAATATGGCATTCAGAAAAGATACAAAAATAAAGAGTGACTTTACAAAGATAACCATTGCTTTGGCGTCACCTGAGGAGATTCTGGAAAATTCCCATGGTGAGGTTCTTAAGCCGGAAACAATTAATTATCGCACTTATAAACCGGAACGTGACGGATTGTTTTGTGAGCGTATATTCGGGCCGGTAAAAAATTATGAATGTTATTGCGGTAAGTATAAACGTATCCGTTATAAAGGTATCGTTTGTGACCGGTGTGGTGTGGAAGTAACGGAAAAGAAAGTGCGCCGTGAACGTTCGGGGCATATCCATTTGGTAGTACCTGTGGCACATATCTGGTATTTTCGTACATTACCCAATAAAATCGGTTATTTGTTAGGGTTGCCGACAAAAAAACTGGATTCTATCATTTATTACGAGCGCTATATCGTAATACAGAAAGGAATTATAGATTCGGTAAGTGAATCAGACCTTTTGTCAGAAGAAGAATATCTGCAAATTATGGATAGTCTTCCAAAAGAAAATCAAATGCTGGAAGATACCGATCCGAATAAGTTTATCGCCAAAATAGGTGCGGAGGCAATATATGAACTGCTGGTTCGTCTTGATCTGGATGCGCTTTCGTATGATTTGCGTAGCCATGCGATGACGGATACATCTCAGCAACGTAAAAATGAGGCGTTGAAACGTCTACAGGTAGTAGAATCTTTCCGTGCGTCGAAAGGGCGTAACAAACCGGAATGGATGATTGTAAAAGTGGTACCTGTTATTCCGCCGGAACTGCGTCCGCTTGTTCCGCTGGACGGAGGCCGTTTTGCCACATCTGACCTGAATGATCTGTATCGTCGTGTGATCATACGTAATAACCGTTTGAAACGATTGATCGACATCAAAGCGCCCGAAGTGATTCTGCGAAACGAAAAACGTATGTTGCAGGAAGCGGTTGATTCTTTGTTTGATAATTCACGTAAGTCAAGTGCCGTCAAATCGGATGCAAACCGTCCGTTGAAATCATTATCCGACAGTTTGAAGGGTAAGCAGGGACGTTTCCGTCAGAATCTGTTAGGAAAGCGCGTTGACTATTCGGCCCGTTCGGTCATTGTGGTAGGGCCTGAACTTAAAATGGGCGAATGTGGTATTCCCAAGGGTATGGCCGCAGAACTATATAAGCCGTTTATTATTCGTAAGTTGATTGAGCGTGGTATTGTCAAGACGGTAAAATCTGCCAAGAAAATTGTGGATAGGAAAGAGCCTGTTGTTTGGGATATTCTGGAATATGTAATGAAAGGACATCCGGTGTTGTTAAACCGTGCCCCGACTTTGCATCGTCTTGGTATACAAGCTTTCCAGCCAAGAATGATTGAAGGAAAAGCTATTCAGTTGCACCCATTGGCATGTACTGCATTTAATGCGGATTTTGACGGCGATCAGATGGCGGTTCATTTACCTCTTGGTAATGAGGCAATCCTGGAAGCGCAGATGTTGATGCTTGCTTCCCATAATATCCTGAATCCGGCAAACGGAGCTCCTATTACCGTACCTTCGCAGGATATGGTTTTGGGATTATATTATATCACAAAGACACGTGCCGGAGTGAAAGGCGAAGGACTTACGTTCTATGGTCCGGAAGAAGCCACCATTGCATATAATGAAGGGAAAGTGGATATACATGCGATCATCAATGTTTGTATTGAAGATATTGATGAAAACGGCGAATTTGTTAAGAAAACGATTGATACGAGTGTAGGTCGCCTGATGGTAAATGAATATATACCGCTGGAAGTCGGCTTCATTAATGAAGTATTAGGGAAGAAAGCGTTGCGTGATATCATAAGCAAAGTAATAAAAACATGCGGCGTCGCCCGTACCTGTCAGTTCCTTGACGATATAAAGAATCTCGGATATTACATGGCTTTTAAGGGCGGATTATCTTTTAATCTTGCCGATGTGATTATCCCGGAGGAAAAAGATGAATTTGTGAAAGAAGGATACGAAGAAGTGGAACAGATCGTGTCGAACTATAGCATGGGATTCATCACCAATAACGAACGTTATAACCAGATTATTGATACGTGGACCCATGTCAACAGTAAATTGTCAAAGATTCTGATTGATAAACTGAGTGCCGACAATGACGGATTCAATTCCGTCTTCATGATGATGGATTCCGGCGCCCGTGGTTCGAAAGAACAGATCCGCCAGCTTTCCGGTATGCGTGGATTGATGGCAAAACCGCAAAAGAGCGGAAGTGACGGCGGACAGATTATTGAAAACCCGATTCTATCAAACTTTAAAGAAGGTTTGTCGGTGTTGGAGTACTTTATCTCTACGCACGGTGCCCGTAAAGGTTTGGCCGATACCGCATTGAAAACGGCGGATGCCGGATACCTGACACGTCGTCTGGTGGATGTATCGCATGATGTGATTGTGAATGAGGAAGATTGCGGAACACTCCGCGGATTGACATGTACCGAGCTGAAAAATAATGAGGATGTAATTGCGAATCTATATGAACGTATCCTCGGACGCGTTTCGGTTCATGATATCATTCATCCGATAACCGGAGAGGTTATTATAGAGGCCGGAGAAGAAATACGTGAAAAAGCGGCGGAAGAGATACAGAATTCCCCAATTGAAAGTGTTGAGATACGTTCGGTACTCACCTGTGAATCGAAAAAAGGTGTTTGTGCAAAATGTTACGGACGTAACCTTGCTACCGGACAAATGGTTCAAAAAGGAGAAGTTGTCGGCGTCATCGCCGCGCAATCTATCGGCGAGCCGGGTACGCAGCTGACGCTTCGTACGTTCCATGTCGGCGGTATCGCTTCGAATATCGCAACGGAAAACAGTTTGGTTTCTAAGTATGATGGTATTCTTGAAATCGACGAATTGCGTACCGTTTATTCGGCAGACGATAAGTGTAATGTGGTAGTGAGCCGTTTGGCCGAGATGCGCATTGTTGAACCAAATACGAAGATCGTTCTGCATAATAATAATATTCCCTACGGATCAAAGTTGTTCTTCAAGAGCGGCGATAGCATTAAAAAGGGAAATAAGATTATAGAATGGGACCCGTTCAATGCCGTAATTATTGCCGAAGCAGACGGTAAGATCGCTTTTGAAAGTATGGAGGAGAATATCACCTACAAAGTAGAAAGTGATGAAACGACCGGTTTGAAAGAGATGATTATTATAGAGTCTAAGGATAAAACAAAAGCGCCTTCGGCTCATATTATTGATTCCAAGAAAAATGTATTGAAGAATTATTCATTGCCTTTGGGCGCTCACCTTACAAAGTCGGCAGGTGATCCTGTTAAGAGTGGCGAAGTGCTGGTGAAGATACCTCGCGCTGTCGGTAAGACGGGTGACATCACCGGCGGTCTTCCGCGTGTAACCGAGTTGTTTGAAGCGCGTAACCCGTCAAATCCGGCAGTCGTATCGGAGATAGATGGAGAAATCGCGTTTGGAAAAATCAAACGGGGGAACCGTGAGATTATCGTTACGTCCAAGTTGGGAGAAGAAAAGAAATATATGGTTCCGTTGTCCAAACAGTTGCTGGTACAGGAAAACGATTATGTGCGCGCCGGTATGCCATTATCCGACGGCGCTATTACACCTGCGGATATTCTGGCTATTAAAGGCCCTACGGCTGTTCAGGAATATATCGTAAACGAAGTGCAGGATGTGTATCGTCTGCAAGGAGTGAAGATCAACGATAAACATTTTGAGGTAATTGTACGTCAGATGATGCGTAAAGTAGAAGTTGTTGATCCGGGAGATACCCGTTTTCTTGAGCAACAGGTTGTTGATAAACTTGAAATTATGGAAGAAAACGATCGTATATGGGGCAAAAAAGTGGTAATAGACGCCGGCGATTCGCAAAACCTGCGACCGGGACAGATTGTGACGGCACGTAAACTGAGAGATGAAAACAGTCAGTTGAAACGTCGTGACTTGAGATCCGTTCAGGTGTGTGATGCCGTTCCGGCTACTACAAACCAGATCCTGCAGGGTATTACCCGTGCAGCGCTGCAAACCTCCAGCTTCATGTCCGCCGCTTCATTCCAGGAAACAACAAAAGTATTGAATGAAGCTGCTATCAATGGAAAGACGGATCATCTGGAAGGATTGAAGGAAAATGTCATTTGCGGCCACCTTATACCGGCCGGTACGGGACAACGTGAATACGACCGTATCATTGTCGGGGCAAAGGATGAGTTTGACCGTAACGCTTCTGTCCGAAGTTTGGTTCGTTCGAAAGAAGACAACAGTATAAAGATGGAGTTTAAAGACTAAGGGATTATTTCATCCTTTCTGTTATAATGTTTGATAACACACAGCAAGGTCACCGGAGATAAAGATTTATGCATTATTCCTAAAATGGCGAATCGTCGCGGCCTGATTACCGGCGCTACCGG